>DATFIL010000067.1:0-2498 GCA_035270145.1 Desulfobacter sp.
CCCCCTGAATGATTGGATGGACGTGCGGTTGGCCTTGTCATAGGAGGCTTTGAAAATATAAGGAATACCTAAATCCCTTGTGACCTGTTTCAGGTGTTTTGCAATGCCAAGACTTGTGTCTAAATCCTCAATAACACAGGGCCCGGCAATTAGAAAAAAAAGATTCGGGTTGTTTTGGGTCAGGTCAAAAAAAAAGTTTGTCATAGGGTATATCCTTAAAATAAGAAAAACTTGATGATCGAGTGATAGCCTTAATTATTATTCGTCCGGGTAAATGTCAAGATAGATCAGGGTAGGGAAAATTCCTTGATAAGAAAGCCGTTTGCTGATATCTTTGGCAGGTTTTGAATGTAGCCGTATAACATCTTGAAAAGTAAGGTCGTTTGATGAAAAAAACACTGTTTCTTATAGTATTTCTGGTAATTGTCGTGCCTGTGGGCTGGGTTCTGTTTTGTAAATATGAGGGAGATATACCCAACGCGGATATCAGTCTGCCTTCCCAATATTTGAAACAATCCTATGAAATAAACATGACTGCAACGGATAAAGGCGCCGGTTTAAAGCATGTCACTGTTTCCCTGGTACAGAAAGATAATGAAAAAGTCCTTTTGGACAAATTATATCCACCTTCTTCCATTCTCTCTTTGTATAGTGACAATATAACCCGTTCAGATACCTTTGCCATTCCCGTTGAAGCCCGTAAATACGGAATGAGCGACGGCCAGGCCGTTATTCGGATTGTTATAACGGATTACGCCTGGCGTAAATGGACCAAAGGCAACCGTTTTTACGAAGAGCGGCCGGTGATCATTGATACGGTGCCGCCTCGACTTCAGGTTTTAACCTCACAGCATAATGTATCCAAGGGCGGTGTCGGCCTTGTGATTTACAAACTTGATGAAGAAAATGTTCAAAGCGGTGTCAGGGTAGGGGAGAATTTTTTTCCTGGATATTCCGGTGTGTTTAATGACCCCATGGTAATCACAGCCCTGTTTGCCCTGGATCATACCCAGGGCCCGGATACCCGTCTTGTTGTAGAAGCCCGGGATCCGGCCGGTAATGAGACCAAGCGCGGATTTTATCATTATATCAAAGATAAGAACTTCAGGCCCGACACCCTGCGCATCTCAGACGGGTTTCTGGATTTCAAAATGCCTGACTTTGACTTAGGGCCCAAGGAAGGACAGTTCCTGACAGAACACAATCCTTTGCTGGCAAAATTTTTATATATTAACGAAACCCTTCGCCGGCAGAATGTGGCAACCGTACTTAAAGTGCCTTCGGACACCCGTGCCGAATTGATGTGGGAAGGTCGTTTCAGTCGTCTTCCCGGGGCTGCCAACCGGGCCCGGTTTGCCGATAAACGCACCTATAAATACAATGGAAACGTCATCAGCCATTCCACCCACTTAGGTATTGACCTGGCCTCCACGTCCAATGCACCGGTGGGTGCGGCCAACAATGGACGGGTCATCATGGCGGAAAATGTCGGCATTTTCGGCAATACCATCATCATTGACCACGGGCTTGGTCTTGCCAGCCTTTATGCCCATTTAAGCCTGATGAACGTGGCCAAAGGCGATATGGTTAAAAAAGATGATATCATTGGCCGAACCGGCCTGACCGGCCTTGCCGGCGGCGATCACCTGCATTTTTCCATGATGCTCCACAATGTGTTTATCAACCCTGTGGAGTGGTGGGATGCGGCCTGGATAAAAAACAACATTACATCGAAAATTGAGACGGTTAAATCCCAAATACAGTAAATGTATAACTTTTAAGTAAAATCAGGATAGTTTAAATTATGAGCACCCATACGGTGAATAAGACCTATGAAGAGATAAACGCCAAAATTGCGGCCGGAAAAGCTGTGGTGGTAACGGCGGAAGAAATTATTGATATTGCAGATAAAGAAGGTGTTGTGGAAGCGGCCCGGAAAGTGGATGTGGTGACCACAGGAACTTTTGCGCCCATGTGTTCTTCCGGTGCATTTATAAACATCGGGCAGTCCAGGCCTGTGATTCGTACGACCAAAACCTGGTTCAACAATGTCCCGGCCTATTCGGCTATTGCCGCGGTGGACTGCTATCTGGGGGCCACGGCTGTTTGTGAAGATGATCCCTTGAATAAATATCACCCGGGTGAGTTCAATTACGGGGGCGGGCATGTCATCCAGGATCTTGTAGCCGGCAAACAGATCCATTTGAGGGCCGAAAGCTATGGCACGGACTGTTATCCCAATCTTGCAATTGAGAAATCAGTCACCTTAGAGGATTTGCCCAATGCCATACTGTGCAATCCGAGAAACGCATATCAGAATTATAATTGTGCCATCAACCGGTCGGATAAGACAAAGTACACGTATATGGGCACCCTGAAATCCCATGTAAGCAATGCCAACTATTCCACTTCCGGTTGTTTGAGTCCCTTGTTCAACGATCCCTATTTGAAAACCATTGGGCTGGGTACAAGGATTTTTCTGGGTGGGGCCCAGGGAT
>DATFIL010000068.1:0-5315 GCA_035270145.1 Desulfobacter sp.
TTTAAGAACAGCAATATCACCGTCTTTCAAGACGCCCGCAGTGGCCGGATTAATTTCAACAACACTGTATTTTCCTGAAAGGACCGTGTCGGGAACGGTTTTAACCGCAAAGGGAGAAGATGTCATTGAACCGGCGGCAAGCCGCATCTTATCAACAGGTACCAGGGTGTATTCCCCTTCACCATTGGACGCAGCAGCTTTGGGGGCGGACACAAGAAAGGTAAAATCCGTTGCAGGGGTTCCCACAGGCGGCTTGTCATCAATAAGCACATACCCGTCGCCGGACAGGTTATCCCAAATTTTTTCCGTTACGTCTTCAAGGCAGGCCGCATAAGATTCCCAGGAAAAACTTTGTGCCATGCCGGCACCCATGGCCTGGGCAAGAAGGATCAGTGCATCTCCAGGATGTTTGGTGTCAAATACGGGTTTAACCATGGGCCGGCACAGTCCAACGACTGTTTTAGCAAGCCCCGCACCGGAAACGACATCTTCCAGGCGTTCAAGAAAAATCGATGCCGGCAGAATCACATCAGATCTAAGAGCCGTTTCATCCATGAAAGAACTGAAGCTGACCTTGAATCCAACGTTGTCCATGGCGGCCTTGACTTTTTCAGGGGCGTTCAACGCGTAGCAGGGATTGGCATTATAAATAAACAGGGCTGAAAGACCACCGTCCTTTTCAAGCTTGTCTGCCAGTTCATCAACGGAACCGGCAAGTTTAGCCTTGCCTGCGCCCTGTTCAGCCGCCGCATCCATTACATTTTCGGGAAAGCTTAAATAGCCGGCCGGCCACATGACAAACACCCCACCTTCTTTATTCAGGCGGCCTGCCAGTGCATTAAGGGCCTGGACGGCAGCGAATTCACGAAGGCTTCCCGCATCTCCCCTGCCCTTTCCCGGCACGGCCACAGGTGCCTTGGCCTTGATAAACGCCATGGCAAGGGCTTCAATATCCGCAGCGTTAACGCCGGTAATCGCCGCCACCTTGTCTGGTGTATACTCTTTTTCGAGCATGGCAGCGAAAGGAAACTTGTTTACGTCCCCGTAAAGCGTGTTGGTTGAAATTTGTTTTTTTGCAAGCAATACCGCACAAAGACCCAATGCCAGGTCTGCTTCAGTGCCGGGGTTCACGGCAATGATCTTATCTGCGGCATTGGCCGTATTGGACAGCCTGTAATCAACCTGTACAAGTTTGGCTTTGCGTTCACGTCTTGACGCATTGGCCTGGATACAGGCAACCGGTGATCCCCAGCCTTCAATAATTCCGGCACCGAAACTTAAAATGAAATCGGAATGATCAAGATCAAACCCAAGGCGTCGATCTGCACTGTGAAGGGCAGCCGCCGTCAGCGCCAGATTGGATTCAAGGCTTGGCATGGTATAAGTATTCGGCGAGCCGAAAGCACCCATAAACCGTTCAAACAGGTGGGCCATGGATCCGTTGTCGGCACCCGTAATGAGCCCAAGGGATTCAGGTGCGCCGCTCTCACGGATTTCCCCCAATTTCTGGGCCACAAGTGAAATGGCTTCATCCCAGGAGATCTTTTCAAATTTATTCCCGTTTCTCTTTAACGGGGTTTTTATTCTGGCAGGATCATAAAGATACTGCAGGCCGGAAATACCATGGAGGCAGGCACCCCCGTTATTAATAGGGTGATCAACAAGGCCTTCGATCTTAACAGGCCGTCCGTTTATTTTTCTAACGCTGATGCCGCAGGCACCTGGACACAGGCTGCATACGGACCGATCATAGGTTATTTTTCCGTCTTCAGGGACAGGGGTCCAGGGCCAATTCTGGGTCCAGATGGAAGAATCATCTGTCAGCTTGACACCCACAGGGGAAAGCGCGATGCCGGCTGCCGCGCCAAGTCCCAGTCCCAAGAAGCTTCGTCTGTCAATTTTCATAAGTCATCCTTTATAAACTTTGAAATTCTTGTCCTTGAGGTATCTTACTTGTGGCACTGAAAGCAGTAGCCCTTGTGACCCATTTTTTCCTGGTGACATTCCGCGCAGTCATCCATCTTCATACGATCCCAGGAATTCTTTTTGATGCCCCAGATATTCTTGCCCCAGATATCACGGCTGTAGCCGGTAATTCTATTTTCTTCATAGGGTCGTGAAGATGAGGACTCACCAATGTGACCATGGCAGGTCTTACAATCCATACCGCCTGCGACCGTATGAGCGGCATGGGAGAAAAAGACGCAATCAGGCTGTCTGGCATAAATCAGCCAAGGCACTTCTTTCCCCTGGGCCACATACTCATCTACAAAAACGGCTTCGTCATCGGTCTCTCCCATAGGTTCATCCGTATGACATTCCATACAGGCTTCCAGGCCCGGGATTCCGGAGAAGGTACCGTCTTCTCTGAAATAATGGCAGGATTCACAATCACCTGTTTCTTCAACATGAAGGTTGTGATCGAAATTAAAAGGCTGTTCCTTTTTTGAATAAAGCAATTTTGGAAACAGCAGCCAGCCCGACAGGAAGCATACCAGAAATGCTCCCATAAAAAAGACGACACCAAGGCCTAGCCCCTTGTCATCTTCTGGACCATTGTTGGTGCCGTGGTGCGCACCCCCCCCAGGACCATCGTTCGCTTTGTTTTCTAACTCGCTCATGAAAACTCCATCAATGTTAAAATGTTGATGTTATCATACCCTTGCGGCCCCGGGTAAGTCCCCAGGCCAATATTTTTCGCAGAACAGCATTTGCCACGCCGATTTTCTGCAATACGTCCTGAAAATACAAATTCGGTCAATCTATATTAATATCTGTTTCTCTTGTCAAGTTTAATTGGGAAAACCCTTACCCGGGAACGCCCTGAACGAAAACAGATTTTAAAAGAAACGCCGGAGATGCTTTTGAGCACCTGAGGTGAAACCGGCGAAACCAAACTGATGACTGCGATGGCTTACAAGGATCTGCTGTTCAGTGCCTGTACTGGCACTAGGCGTAACTGTGAAGTCCGGATAAAAAGAAGTTCACGCCGAAATAGGTGAACAGAACACCAAGAAATCCGATGATGGAAACAATGGCAAGTTTTTTTCCGTGCCACCCGCGCATCAGCCGCAAATGCAGGAAAATGGCGTAAATAAACCAGGTGATTAAAGACCAGGTCTCTTTAGGATCCCAGGACCAGTATTTGCCCCAGGCGGAATTGGCCCAGACAGAGCCTGTGATAATACCGATGGTCAGAAAAAGAAAACCGAAAACGATCATCTGGTAGGTTAATTCGTCAATGATATCCCACTCGGGCAGTTTTGCAAATAATGATTTTGTCCCGGCATCTTTGGGTTTTATGAAGTACATAAAGCTGAACCCAAAGGCAAGGGCAAAGCCTGCATATCCCAGAAAGCAGGTAATGACATGGGCAATGAGCCAGTTGGACTTAAGTGCGGGAATCAAAGGCGTAATTTTTGAGGTAATGGAGGGATCGAAGCTGGCATAGGCAATACTCAGAAAAATCAAGGGCGAGACAAATACGCCGATGATGCTTTCCTTGTATTTGAATTCCACAAACACGTAAAGGGCGGCGGCAGTCCATGAAAAAAAGACCAGGGACTCATACATATTGGAAAACGGTGCATGCCCGTATCCCATTTGGTAGGACTCCAGCCACCGCAGTAAAATGCCGCAGGTATTGGCCACGAGCCCGATAACAATCACCCAGAATCCAAGCCGGGCGAACGCCTTTTTTTTGAAGGAAAAAGATCCAATATAAAATACAGATGCCAAAGCATAGATAAATGTTGCAGCCGATAAAAGCAGAGATGAATTCATTTGACTGATACGTCCTTTAATTCCTTTACAAGTTTTTTAACGGTCAAATTGGTACTCTGGGCGTTGCGGTTGGCCCGGCCGGCCACCCAGACCCGGGTATTACCGGATCCGGCTTGTTCAAGACCGATACACACGGACTGATGGGAGACAAAGAAAGTGACCCAACAGCCGATAATCATAAGCAAAAAGCCAGTGTAAACAAAGGGAACGCCCGGATCCTTTGTCACCTGAAGGCCGGTGTAATAGGCATGGTCCCAGGATTTAACCTCAACGGTGAATCTGCCCTTGCGCATTTTATCAAACGTGGGAAACCTGGTGGGCAAAACAATTTGCACATTGTTACCATTGGTTGTATCAAGGCGTCCGATAAACGCCTCACCAAGGTTATGACCATTAAAGTTATAATGGGGTAAAAATCCTTCAAATATAAAATTACCGGCACCAGACGGCAGCGGCACGGCATCGGCGTTTTTTATGGTGTGTGTCTCAACTGTACCGGTTTCATTGTCAGTGATTTCAAACACGGCTTCATCAGGTGTGGTTGCACCGTAGGACGCCTGAAAGATGTTGATGCCTTTGTACCTTAACGGATGGTTGACCAGAATATCTTCCGTAAAAATTTCCTGGTTATTCTCAAGGATGGTCAGACTGGATTTAAATTCGTCCGGCGCCCCCGTATCGTAAAACTTAACCTGAAAATCATTGCACCGGACCGTGAACGGCAGCTTTATGGGCAACCGCGTATAGGCATTAAATACGGTATCTGCAGTTTGCCCTTCATCCAGGCGCAAATTGGCCTTAAATCCCAATGCAGACCCGATCAGGGCACCGGCCAGCAGCATAAGTACACTTGCATGGACCACGTAAACCCCAAGACGGGACCACCGGCCTTTTTCGGCATACAAAAACAGACCTGTTTCACCCGTCTTTTCAATAACCTTGCCGGCCCGTGCGGCAAGCACCTGTTTGGCCTGCTGCGCAAAACGGTCCATGGGCAGGTGACACTCAAACTGCTGTCTGTTTTTAACTTTTTCAAATCGCCGGGGATTTACTGAAATGTTTTTAGGGAAAATAATTTTCCAGGTAGCCGAAAGCCGATCAATGGAACAAACAACAATATTGACGCATAATACCACCATGAGCAGCAGAAACCACCAGGCCTGATACATCCTGTCCAGATGAAGCACCTGGATCATATTGTATAGTCCTGGGCCGTAAAGCCTGATATAGGCTTCGGGACTTCCGTTCTGCAAAAGCACAGTCCCAATGATTGAGGTTAAGGCTAAAAGCACCAGGGTATAAACAGTGAGTTTCACCGAGGCAAAAAACATCCAGATCTGATCGGCAAAGCTATCTTTTTGTTTCAAAACAATTCTTTCATTAAAATTTGTAGGTTGGATCTGCGTTCAACCGAGGTTTGTACGGCCTGCCGGATCATGGGCATGCTGCCGAAAATAATTACCTTTTTCCGGGACCGCGTGATACCCGTATAAAGCAGCTGCCGGGTAACAACCGGTGATATCTGTTCAGGG
>DATFIL010000069.1:0-2945 GCA_035270145.1 Desulfobacter sp.
CCTAACACCTCTTGTCAAATACTTTTTTTACTTATTTAGATATGGCCTACTTGACTTTGATAGAGTTAAGAAGTAATTATTTAAAATATAATATTAAAAAAGCGGCTTGAAACAAAAACCAGCCCCCTTAAAAAATAAACGTTCACAGGGCCTACCGATTTTTTTTAAGGCACGGTAATACCTTAGTTTCAAGAAGGATTGACACATGGAACCTACAGAATTCAGCAACAATTGGGAGAACTTTATTAAAATGCTTCTCCATCGCCTGGATATTCCAACTAAAGAAGATATTGCTAATATTCATAAAAGGCTTGACAAGCTAGAACAATTGATTTATCAGAATCATCCGTCGAGTAGACAGAAAAACAAAAGCCGGCCCCCAAGAAAAAAGAGTGCATCTTCCATTGTGCTGAATATCATCGGCAACCATCCGGAAGGCACTGATTTTAAGACCATTAAGGCCGCTACCGGTTTTGACGATAAAAAATTGAGAAATATCATTTTCAGGCTGGATAAAATAGAAAAGATCGAACGGGTCAGCCGGGGAATTTACAAAAAAATTTAGCTTTTTATATTGAGCCCGGGATCACCAGAATTCGTAACCTCATAAATAAAAATATGTAAAATAAGGCCCATGCCCCTAAAAACTTGATGATCGAGTAAGACGGTTAAGGGAAACCTTTGACAGGAAAATATATGAATCAGACTGCATTTACAACCGGGCAGGCCATCTGCGGCTACAGAATTCAACAGGTATCGCCCCTGCCTGCAATTAACGCCCATCTCATTCAACTGGTCCACGAGAAAACAAAAGCTGTCCACATTCACATTGCTAATGAAGATAAGGAAAATACGTTTGGGGTATTTTTTAGAACCGTGCCCACGGATTCCACAGGTGTTGCCCATATTCTTGAGCATACCGTGCTGTGCGGGTCCAAAAAATACAAGGTCCGGGATCCTTTTTTTTCCATGCTCAAGCGAAGCCTGTCCACTTTCATGAACGCATTTACCGCATCAGACTGGACCATGTATCCCTTTTCCACCCAGAATAAAAAAGATTACTATAACCTGATGGATGTTTATCTGGATGCGGCGTTTTTTCCGGATATTGATCCCTTAAGCTTCAAGCAGGAAGGCCATCGGCTTGAATTGGAACCAGGGGAAAACGGGGAGCCTGAACTGATGTATAAAGGGGTGGTTTATAATGAAATGAAAGGTGACATGTCCTCACCTGGCCAGGTCATGTCCCGGACGTTGCTTAAAGGGCTCTACCCGGACACTACCTATGCCAATAACTCAGGCGGCGACCCCGCAGACATTCCAAAACTCACCCACGAGGACCTTAAGGCATTTCACGCAAGGTATTATCATCCGTCCAACAGTTATTTTTATACCTATGGGGATTTGCCCCTGGAAGAGAGCTTGAGCTTCATTGAAAAAAAGGTACTCTCCAGGTTTGATTTTCTTGAAATGGACACCCGGGTGCCTTCCCAGCCCCGGTGGCAGGCCCCTAAAACCATGACCCAGGCATATGCTTACGCTGATACTGATAATATCGCCGTCAAATACCAGGGGTGTGTGGCCTGGCTGACGCCTGATATCACGGATCATTTTGAACTACTGGTTATGGCGGTGCTTGAACAGATTCTTCTTGGAAATTCCGCATCTCCCTTGAGAAAAGCACTTATTGACAGCGCCCTGGGTTCTGCCCTGTGTGATGGTACCGGGTTTGATTCAGATAACCGGGATACCATGTTTGTTTGCGGGTTGAAAGATATTGAAGTGTCTGCAGTGCCCGAAGTGGAGAAAATTGTTTTTAGCACCCTTGAAACCCTTGTCGACAAAGGCATTGATCAATATTTAATAGATTCCGCCATCCACCAGATCGAATTTTCCCACAAAGAGATCACCAATACACCATACCCGTATGGCATAAAACTGCTTATGGGTGTTGCTTCAGTCATTGTTCATGAAGGTGATCCTGTAAGCGCCATCAATATTGACAATGATTTAAAAAAATTGCAGGAAGAACTGGCCAAAGGCTCCTTCCTGGAAGGCCGAATTCGCCGGTATTTTCTGGATAATCCTCACAGGCTGTTGTTTACCCTTGCCCCGGATAAAGATATTCAAGCCCGCCAGGCTGAAAATGTTCGCCATGAACTTCAAAAAATACGAAAATCCCTGGGTGAAGCAGAACTGGCGCAGATCAATAAGGATGCGGCAGCCCTGAAAAAACGTCAGGAAACAGAAGAAAACCTGGATGTTTTGCCCACCCTGGCTCTTGAAGACGTGCCCCCTGAGATTGAAATCGTTCACGCTGACACCATCAAGGGTGTCAGCTGTGCCACCGCCTTTGACAAGGCCACTTCGGGCATCCTATACTTTACCTGCCCGGTGGGTGCTGGAAAGATTGCGCCGGATCTTTTCCCCATGGTGCCGTTTTTTGCACGGGCCTTTACAAATGCAGGTACGAAAAGCTCTTCCTATGTGCAGATGGCCAGACGCATGGACCTTTATACCGGCGGCATTTCCATGTCTCCTTTTTCCGGCACCCACTTTAACCAGGAGGGTGAGGGCCATTCCTTTCTGGCGTTGCAGGGAAAAGCTTTGGAACGCAATATTGACCATCTCTTTGATATGGTGGATGAATATATTAATGACAGTGGATTCAAAGACCATAATCGGCTCAAAAGTCTGATTCTACAATATAAGGCCGCTCTTGAAGCCTCCATTGTCGGGTCCGGACACAGGTATGCCATCACCCTGTCTGCCCGGCATCTGTCAAAGGCTGCCGGCATCAATGAAATGTGGCATGGCATCGCCCAGTACGCCCTTATCAAGGATCTTACCGCCAGGGTGAATAATGAGAAAACAGGTGCCCAGGCCCTGGCTGAACTGGAGAAGGACCTTTCTGCCATGGCTTCCGCCATCATGAGAAAAGATAA
>DATFIL010000070.1:0-3934 GCA_035270145.1 Desulfobacter sp.
ATCAGCTCTATTTAAATGGCGGGGCACCCCATCGTATTTTTCCGATGCTTTGTGCACAGGGTGTCAAATATCCCACCCAACCCCATTTAAAATCCCTTGCCCAGGCGTTATTGGAATCAGGACGGGCCCAGGATGCGTTTACCCTTGCCGGTCTGTTATCCGATAAAATGGAAGTGCGGGATCTTCTGTTGACGGCAGCGTATCAAATGGGATGGCATAATGTTGTTGATATGCTGGCGGCGCCAACGACAAATCCCAAAGAACGCGCGTATCAGAAGGCGCAAGCCCTGATTTCCCGCGGGGCCTTTACCGATGCCGTGGCGGTGCTGAATGATGCGGAAGAGCGCGGCGCGGGTCTTGCTGCGAAACTTGAGCGTGGACTTTCCATTAAAAAAGCACTGGTCTCAAAGGACAGGGAAACGCGGATTCAAGGCATTCTAAAGTGGGAGACCTGGCATGCCGGTTTGCCCGGTCCCTTTCGCCGGCAGAAAGAGACCGTTGCCATTGAATCCCATGCCGGAACGGTTCAACTGTACAGCACCCCCAGGGATCTGTCCTACACAGCGTTTGTGGCGTTGCCGTCCCGGCCGGTTCGTGCCGTATTTCATGGGCCGGTAAGGTTGACCTTGTCCGCACGCGTACTGCATCCCTCAACACCCGGTGTAAAGGCTGATAGTCAATCCGCTGTGCCGGTCAATGGATGGTTCCGCGTTACCCAGACCCCTCTGGACGGAACCGCAGATTTGAATTTGAACCGGCAGCAACTGGTCCCCATTATCAACAATATGCCCACACAAGGATTAATGATCATGGGTGAAGACGGGATGAGGCCTGGTACCATTGAAAGTACCGAACTCTATATCCCGCCGGGAGAACATCGTGTTACGGTTCACACGTCCGCAATTTCTCTGGCCGTAACCTTACATTCCAAACGATCAGCCTCTCCAATTGCCGGATTGCTGCCCCCATTGACATCAAAAAACGCTCAAGCGCTTATGACCATCCGGGAGGACCGTGGGCCGTCCAACGCGAATCCGGTAAGCTCGACCTTACTTGGCACCGCCTCCCCATGTCTTTTTAATGACTGTCTGAAAATCATCTCTCCGGATGAACCAACACAAGCTTTCGATGTCACCACACTCAGGCGGCAGCAGTCTGTCACCGGTGGCGCAAAGGTTGATAACAAGCAAAATTCATATGAAAAAATCACACTTGAGGATCTAAGCGCTCAAAGAGGTCAACAAACCCGCACCCCCACAAATAAAGCATTCATTTCCAATGATATGTCTCATATGGCGTCCCGGATGTCGGATTTGGTATTTAAGGCATCAACCCTGGTCGATAAAATCCACGCAAAAGAAAAGAATGATGCCCAGAAAGCCGCCATGGCCCGGGAACAATATCTGATCATTGAATCCCATGCCCGTCAAATTGTCCAAAAATATCCGCATCACATGACCCTTGGCGGCCTGCTCAATCAAATCACCAGGTATACGGCCTGGGAAGCGGCCACCATGGTTCAAGCCGATGCCGGAATTCAAAACATGGAACTGGCGCATTGGCAACCGGAATCACGATCCATGAGGATTCGCAGCGCCCTTTTTCCGGACAACCCACTTTCCAGGCAGGTGGTCACCAATGAGGACGACTTGATTCTCTATCTCAATACGCTGACGTCCTTTCGCCTCCAGGCTACCGTTTCTTTGATGGATCTACCGTTGCTGGCCCCCGCACCCATCACCTTTTTTTATCAACTGGATGATGAAAAAAAAGAACGCATCACGCTTTTTCCCAGCCGGACACGTCATACACTGGAATTGCCGATCCGAAAAGGCGAACATAAATTAACCATCGGCATGGAGAACCGCTTTTCCAATCAATTTTTAAAAGTGGACTTTTGTGAATGGGAAAAAAGATCCGCCTCATGTCGGGAAATGCAATTGGAGACGGCGTTAGATCGGGCCTATTATGTAGCAACCCACCAGAGACCGGTCATTGCCAACGTATTCGGACCGACCTGGATACGGATTGACAAACGCGGCCCCAATGGCATTCACAGTACCTTCCGCGCGCTGGAAAAGGGCCGGCACCGAATCTCACTGACACCCGATAAAAACGAAAATGAGGCTCTTTTCAGGATTCACAGACGATCCATAAGACCAATTCCCCCGGATTCACACCGTCGTATCCGACCAACAGAGACGGCTTTTGATCCGCTTCCTGCACCGTATCTTGAAATACCCCAAAATGCCGTGGAAAGCAGCCCCTTTTTCCCACCGAAGGCATCTATTACAGACAAGAACACCCCCATTCGATTCCATGACGCCTATGCCCTTGGCTCCCAGGAAGATGGAACGTGGTCGGTTAGTGCCGGGTATCATCGTCCTTTTTCCTTTGAGGAAGATGAAGCGGATGCAAGGAACATAGACCGGCACATAGAGGTTGCTGCAACCCATCACTATTTTCACAAGCCCAGGTCAAGCTATTTCAACACATCGTTTCTAAGCCGTTTCAGGGAAGATGGCGGCACCACATTAGGGGCCACTGAGGATATCTATCACTATCCGGTCAACATTCCCATTGGACTTCATCTCCAAGGTCGACTGTATGTCCAGAACCCCAATGCCGACAAATGGGATAAGTTATTCGAGGGTGATACCGAAGGGGCGCTTCATCTCAAAGCCAGACTTTTCCAAAAGCGTCATTTGGGGCTGAAATCATATCATTTACCATCCATGACACTCTTTGGCCGGTATATGAGTTTGACGGATACGGATGCATATCCCGGTCGAATTGTGGATCGGGATTTATTCAGCCAATATAAACATGACCATCCATGGGGCTTGAGATTGTCGGATTCCCTCAGTTACAGGCCCTGGCGGGACAGCCTCTGTTTTTTGCAAGGAGGGATTACATTTAACGAGGATTTCAACCTGTTTCAACCCGATAATATCCGTTTAAAGGCGGGATGGAAACAAATGTTGGGCGATGTAAAAGCAACATTGGACTATCGACATACATACTACTTTGAAGATGGGGACCGGGATCAGGATATCAATCGCAACTTTTTGAATTTAGGATTGGATTGGCAGTATTGGAAGAAGGATCAGCAACGATTCCAGTTTTCAATTGATCTATCCCAGGACCTGGATCATCAAGAAACCGCATGTTCTATTTCAATGACATGGTTTTTCAGCAAGGGCCATGCATTGAAAAACATCCGCCCCGGCGCGTTTGATTTTTATGACTTACAACGAGTGAAAATTCCCCAAACCATGAATAACCGCATTGAACAATGAAGCAACTTAAAAAAGATATTAGACAAGTCATGACGCTGGATCTTTCCCCCATGGATCAACAGCTTTATAAGAATGAAATCCAGCAGCTGATCATGGATTTTTTTAAACACGAGAAGGTCGGAAATGACACCATAAAAGAACGGTTGGTTTCCGGACCCGCCCAAGCGACTGCCGTTATCACCTTTTTGATGCATCAATTGGAAAATTCCCTGACGTCGATTAATACACTGCGAACCCGTCAATCCGAATTTAACCAGCGTTTCACTTCAGCCAACACCCGGACGCAAAGAAACGGACTGATTCTCAAATTTGCCCAGGACCTTGGCGCGTCATCCAGGCAGCTAAAGGGAGATCAAAAGGCGTTGCAGCATTTTTTCGGGTATGATGCCGTGCTGGAACGATCGATGCGAAGGATCTCAGAGACGGAATACCATGTGGCCTTTTTGTTTAATCGCATCACAGCCATCACGGCCAAGGCGCTGAGGGAAGAATCCGGCCGGGTACCTGAACAGCAACGGATTTTAAATCACATCGACATGGAGAACCGACTCACCCCTTTATTGGCATATCGAGGGGACGAACGGGTTCGGATCGCTTTGTTTCGATGCATGGCAGCCATTTTTGGGCATATATCA
>DATFIL010000071.1:0-4259 GCA_035270145.1 Desulfobacter sp.
GATGGATAAAATTGCAGGACGGGTCTATGGCCGACAGAGATTTAGTAGGAGCGCATAATATTTTAGTTAAATATTTAACTGAATATTATGCTTTGGGAGAAACCCCCGCTATTTAGAAAATAGCGTAAGCTATATATTTGTGTAGCAAAAAATGCATCGGAGAATTACCCTATATGGCACGTTTAAGTGAGTTCGAACTGACGCTTAAAAAGCTCAGTGACAGTCCATTGATATACGAGGCACAAATCCCTTCGGAGTGCACTTTTTTTCAGGATGTCAGGCGTTACCAGAGTATTGGCCCCCAGATGGAAATCCGGATTATTCCGGTGAATGGAAAGATTGAGCTTGATCCGGATATGGAACCCGTATCCTTTAATAAACTCAGCGGGTCCGAACGTAAAGCCCTGGTGGATTATCTGACCGTTCGTGTTGCCAGAGGCGATAATATCGGCTATGCCTGGGCCTTTTTCCGGTCTACGGATAAAAAGAAAAGCCTTGTGGCTTACGGGGGCAACGTGGTGCATGATGACACCTATATAGGCAAGGAACGCGTAACAACCCTGATTTCGATACTCCAAAAGCAAAAAGGCATCAGCAAGATGAAACGGCGCTGGTTTCCCTGGATAGCCGTTGTTCTGCTCATTTCCCTGACCGCTCTGGCTGGATTCAAATATGGCAACCTGTTAAAAAATATTCCTTTTATCAGCAGCATTGGCCAGGATTCCGGCCCTGAAATGCAATTTTATGAATCCGTATTTCCCGATTTACATGCCTGGCTATATAAGGGCGAGCCGGAACAGAAAGATGTGGCTAAAAAGCTTTTAAAAACTGAATATGTCTCATCCATGCTTCATACCGTGACCCTGCCCGAATACCGTCAGGAAGGTGCCAATGACATGAGCCGGGGCAACAGGCTTATTCTGTTTGTATATTTCAACTATAATAATCAAGTGGATGACTTGATCAGATCCCGCAGGCAGATTTTGGCAGGTACGGAATTCATGCGCCTGTCACGGATTTATTCAACCATGCAGTCCGGGTATGCCTCCAATATTTTTTATTTCAAGGTTGGGGATTTAAACATCAGGCACACTGAAATCTCCGATTACATGAAGCGAAACATGATTTCCTACCGGGATTTTAAAAAAATCCGGGATGAAAATGCGTTTTCAGAACTTATGGCCAGTGACCGCATCAGCTACAAGATGAAGGGCTTTCTGGAAAATGTATATACCTTTACCCCCCTTCGTATTGACACAAAATTTAAGGGTAAATCCTGGTACCTGCTCACCCGCAACAACAGTTCGGGCGATCTTGATTTTGCCGCCTTTTTTCACCAGGGCAGCGCTACGCTGGTGCCTAAACGCATCGGGCATATAGTGCTGGAAGACAAAAAACTGCCTGCGGACATGGCCTGGTATGCGTTTGATGACAACCAGGCCGGGGGAATGAAACTATCGGACAAGACCTTGACCTATTTCAGTACAGAGACCGGCCAGACCAACCAGCTTGATATCATTCAAGAGCGGATCAATACCTTAGGCCTATCCAAGTTGTCCCAGGACCGGATCAAGGTCAGTGTCCACCGGGAACTGCTCATGGGGGATGCAAAGGGAAAATACGGCATACAGACCAATGATCCCATCACAAGCCTGGTGCTGTCCAATTTGATTACCAAATCATCCTTTGAACAGGAGGCAAGTGTGTCCTTAAAGCGGGACCCCATTCAGTTCAACACAACACTGATCCAGCTCTCCAAGGACGACAGTTTTTCAGTTCAGTCCGTGACCATCACGCCCGGCACCACCAATATCATCCGCTTGTTTGAGCCCTTGGACAGCTTTACGGCAAGATTTAGGGACGGCACCGCCACCACCTTTGAGAAGGCCAGTGTCAACCTGTTCAACCCCTTTACTTTTATGGTCTCCAAGGATAGCATTACCCTGTGTTTCCGTCATGATATCAATGACATGACCATTAGAGCCGGCGACACCGAGCTTAAAATCGTTAAAGCCAAGGACGGAAATTATCAGATTGTAAAAATCCCCTAGAAACGAATGTTTTGATAAAATCAGCATCAAGGAGTTTTATTTAATCATATGTTTGACAAAACAGACCGGCTTTTGAAAATTCAGAACAGCATCAATGAGGTTGTTCAGCAGCTTGCCGGCATGCCGGCCCGGCAGGCACACCGGGTGGACAAGGTCATTGAGCGATGCCAAATGTGCTTGAAAACGGCACCGGACACGGATACGCCTGTATATATCCATATTACGGGCACAGATAAATCCTTTAAGACCAGCTATCTTCTGGACCTGTTTGACAATGACGCGCTTCGTGGACTGTTTGCGGTCAAGCAGCGCAACACGTCGGAGAATACGGCGGTTCCCTGCCTTGTGGAACCGGTATCCTGGACCGACGAGGTGGTGGTCAGCCAGGTCGGCATTTCCACGGGCAATGTAATTCGGGATCAATTGACCCAAGAGCAGTTCAACCGGCTGTATGATCTTTCTTCCGGGGCAGCCCCGGATGATTATCTCATCCGGGTGGCCGTGCCCGAAGGCCAGACCCCTATGACATTGCCGGCCATTGAATATCCGGGAATCAAAGAGGGTGCGGACGCCGTTGAATTCCAGAAGGAGCGCCATGAAAAATTCCAGGCGAATATGCTCGACTGCCTGGAGCGCTATCCCGGCATTCTTGTGACCTGTTTTCAGCATAAAATTGCCATTCCTCCGGGCCATCCCTTAGATGCCATTCTTAAAAAATACCGCACGGTGCTGGAAACCACCCATGCGTATCAGAAACTGCCGTTGATTCTGTCCCTGCAGGGGGACAGTGCCGTGGCAAGCTATTGCGGCAACACCAATGTGGAGCAGGATCTTGAAAGCGATTTCAAAAGCTATAAAGCCTTTGACGTCGTGGTTCAGTTGACCAACCCCTGCAACAGCGAATACCCGGTGAGTTTTATATCCCCGGGCCCCCACGTGGATACCTGGATACGCAATTTATCCCGGTATAAAAACTTGCGTGAAATCAAAGACGAGATCAAAAAGGACGGCGGTATTTCCTGGTCCCGGCAGATGCTCGGCGACATCTGCACCACCTCTAATATCAGAGACGCCCTTGACAATATGTTTCTGATGCCCTGGATCAGGAAGGCTGAAAAGGTGTACACCCAGGCTGTTGACCTGGTCTATGAAATTGAAAGCTATGATGAGGTGGCCGAAGTCAAGGAGCGCATGCGCAAAGCCATTCTCAACGATACCTACCAAAGCCTGCGACACTTTTTTGACCGGGAGATTCAATACAATGAAGACGGGGTGATTCAGGACCACACGGCGTTCTGGAACGCCGTTTTCACCCAGTACCTGGACCAGTTTCTGGCCGACACCCCCAGAAGCCAGGCCATTTCCGATGTCCTGTGGAAAAACATGCGTCAGCGCCTGGACCCGGAAAACAAAGGTTTTTTAAGTGCAGCGGAAAAAGATTTGCCCCACATCATCATGAACATGGCGGAATTTTACGTTCCCAATATGCTGGTGCGCGGTGATTTCACCCTTGTTGAAAGACGTATTAAAGAGGATGCCCAAGATGCGGTTTAACCTGTTCAAACGCAAGAAAAAGGAAGTGGATCAGTTCCAGATGGAGCTGGAGGATGACGGCAAACTTTATTATGAAACCATTGCCGGCCGCACCCCAAGGGACATCCAAAACCACGAAGAATATATTCTTTTCATTGATTTCGGGTCCTACCGGACCAGTGTTTTGTGCTGGCCCTGCAGCTTTGGCCGGGATAAGATCACGGACTCATGGCAATATGTGGTTCATGGTGATTCAGATACCCAGGGCGGATTCCCTTCGGCCTTTATCAATCCGCCTTCCGGTGATGAGCGGGATTTTGCTTTTGTGCCCAATGTGGGTGAAGAGCGTGTCAGTTCAAGCCAGATTGTTAAAAGCGCCAAATATGAATTTGCCTCCAAATTTGCCGCCTACCGGGGCGATGTGCCCCAGTTCAAACTTTACATTAAAAAAATTCTTGAGCACAGTTTCAAGTACATCACCGAGCCTAACAAGGACCGACCCTGGAACGGCCCTGCCATTCCGGTGATCACGGAAATTCGGGTTACGGTACCGGACCTGTTCATTGAAAATTTAAGAAACGGATACAGGGAAAATATCTATTCCGTGTGCATGAACCTATCCTCGGATCGGAAATGGAAATGGCTTTTTCCAAGTGATCTTAGGCATTTGCGTAA
>DATFIL010000072.1:0-12018 GCA_035270145.1 Desulfobacter sp.
GGCCAGATTGTCCGGCCGGGTGATCTTGTTAAAATAAGCAATCGCGACTTCACTGACCCGCCGCCACAAAATGCGTTTCACAGCCATGGCGGACGCAATGGCATCAGGGTCGGCATTGATGATTACAAGTACCTTGGAGGTCCCTGAAAAATGTGACAGAAGCTGTTTAATTTTTTCCCGGTTACTAATCATAACTCATTTGTCCATTTCTTGAAAAAAACAAGGTCAAGGTAATAAATGCATAGCCGGCAATGGCCAGTACTGCAAACCACCCCTGAAAAATCCCCAAGGGCGCCAGCACTAAAGCCGTAAGCCAGTGTACCAGAATTACGGTTGTCGAGTGAAGCCTAATGGGAAAATCGTCAAACCGGCAGATTACGGCAAGGCCGCACAGGTTCCAGCCATAAAGAGATGCAAATACATGGATATGCAGCAGCCATTTGGTCTTTAGGGGATCATACGCATCCTGCATCTGTAAACAGATATAGGCAATACCCGTCACTGCCGTGACAAGGAGAAATCCAATGCCTGAAGTTAAAAACTTTTTTTGCTGCATGCTGTCCGCAAATGTATAATAAAGCATGAAAACCATGACAACCGCTGTGAACAATGCTGCAGTCACAAAAATCTGGGGCACAAATTTTTCAAACAGAATGAAAATAAAAAATATAATCACCCCCAGGGTGATGGTCCAGAAGCATAGCTCCATGATGGATTTGCTTTTGGGGCCTTCAATTTTTTTTAACATATCGAAAACAAGGGACAGGGTCATCAAAGACAACGGAAATGAATACCCCAGAAAAAAGGTATTCAGGGTTAATTTGTCCATGTGCACCCAATGGGTATATTCGTTGTTTATGATTACCACAGACGCCAGGGCAATGCCGATGGACAGGCACCATAAGGATGCCTGGTGAAATTTTTCAGACACCGGAACCCCCGGCAAAAAAAAATCATAGGGCACAATGGAAAATTTTTTGATGCGTACTTTTTCCACCAGCCCCCAGAGCAGTACAGAGACGGCCAAGGTAACCGGGTACCACTTGAGGAATGCACAAAAAGCATAAACCAGGGAAAGTAGAAAAAACAACTTCACACGGCCGGATACTGCAGGCTGCCGTTCAGTGTAATACAGCAGAATCGTACCGCCGGTACACAGATTAAATAAAAATATATGCAGACGCTCAAAACTGAAAGCCTCCACAGGGAAATAGACATCAGCATATCCCAGCCCCAGGGCCATAATCATCAAAGAGGAGAATAAAACTTTTAATCGGATTGTCATTTACATTGTTCCATTCGTATTTGTTGCTGCAGGCCTGCCCAGCACATGACCCAGGGCCATGTCCAGCCGGGGATGCACAAAATGATAGCCGCTTTCCATTAATTTTTCAGGTATAACCCTGGTCGAAGCCAGCAACGTTTCTTTTCCCATATCCCCCCAAAGAGCCAAAATCAGCGCCTTTGGCAGAACAAAAGGAGCAGGCCGCTTCAACACCCGTGCCAGGATACGGGTAAATTCACCATTGGTCACAGGTTCAGGCGCCGTGAGATTCACCGGCCCACTGATTTCATGTTTTTTAAGGATATGAAGAATACTACCCAGAACATCTTCTATGCCGATCCAGCTCATATATTGCCCACCGTGGGACAGCCGTGTGCCAAGCCCCATTAAAAAGGGCAGATACATGCGTTCAAGTGCGCCGCCGGCCGGGGTCAATACCACCCCGATTCGCAACTGTACCGTACGGATACCGGCCTTTCGGGCACCAAAGGAAGCCGCTTCCCACTGACGGCAGACCCGGGATATAAAACAATCATTGAACCCGTTTTCCTCGCTTAGTTTGCTGTGTCCACCATCACCATAAAATCCGATGGCAGAGGCAGAAATAAAGGTGGATGGTGGATTGGGCATGCGTTTCATTTTTTCCACAAGAACCCGGGTGGAAATCACCCGCGAATCGAGAATCTTGGCACGCTGACGCCTGCTCCATCTTCCTTTTGTGATATCCACCCCGTTTAAATTGATTACCGCATCAACAGGCCCGACCGCATCCATGTCTAAAATATTGTTGTAAGGATCCCAGAACATCGCATCTTCTGATTGGTCATTGGGGTCCCGCACCAGACGGATCACGTCATGGCCACAGGTTTTTAAAAAAGAGACCAGGGCCTTTCCAATGGTACCTGATGCGCCTGAAATCAGAATCCGATGCTTTTCTATTTGCCCCACCCGGTTCTCCATATCATATTTGAGCACCTGATGCCGATAGAAAAAAATACGTTCAAGCTGCCTCTGTGCATATCCGTAAAAGGGAAGGCTGAAAATACCAAAGGGAAGCCGGAACCTGACTTGATCCTCCATCACGGTTAAATCGGTTGATTTTTCATAAAACAGATGACTGTGCTCCCAGTCGGCAAAAGGGCCTTTAACCTGGCGGTCCCGGAACATTGCGTTTTTTTTATAATCAATATGCCGGGCCTCCCATCTCATGGGAATCCCCAAAATTTTTATTTTGAATGTGACGACAACACCTTTGGCAATGCCCCTGCCCTTTCTTGCCACCAACGATACAGGTGCCCATGGCGGCGTAAGCCGGTTAATCGCGCCATCTTTTGCATGCCAGGCAAAGATAGCCGAAACAGGGGCATGGATTGTGATTTTTCGATTAAACTTTTTTTTAATCATAAAATTTAAGTCCTTTTATCGAAAGGGTCTGGCGGTTATAAACGAAAAAATAGAGGATGCCCATGAAAAGGTTTTGCCGATATGCAAAAAAAGCTGACAGTTAACAAGCAGATAAGCCATATAAAATTTATACGCAATCATCAATTTATACCAAGCAGCTAAAAGAAATGGCCCGCAGTCTTCGCAACAAAGACAGCGGGCCTTTTGCATTTGGAAGAACCAGCATAGTTTATCCTAATAATTGCTGGTTTCTACCCCCAAAAATATATAGATTCTATTTAGTTCTAACTTTTCCACAGCCCATGAAGATTGCAGTAGGCCATGGCCTCAACCTTATTTTCGTCACATTTGAAAACCGCTTCGGGTGCCGCATCAGGTGCCAGCATCATACGTTGAACATAATTACCGTCACAGGAGACAAGTTCAATCCACTCAATCCAGTGTTCTTTTGTCATGGGATGGGGAACGCTGCCCACGGTCACTTTGTATCCATCTTCTATTTTTTCTATTACGGGAACATGCTTTTCTTTAGCGGCATCAACCGTATTTGCCACCAGGCGGTCCATGGGTTTTCCGCAGCAGGTTGCCGGCGGTTGTGCACCATGAAGAACCTGAACAATATTACCGCACTTTATACATTTATAAATTCCCATTTTTTCAGCCATTGATAACACTCCTTTAATTTTAAAAGTTTATTAAACCTGTCTGTGAGAGTCAGTTTTTGACCCTGGTATCAAGATGGGTTGTAGACATGCTTTTCACAGAGCGGTCTGCCTCTTTTGCCTTGAGCATTTGCTCAAACATTTGCCCTGATAATTGTCTGCGGCCTTTGGTCGCCTCCCGGTATAAGGACGCTATTTGAAAATACAATTCATTTTCAGACTTAATCGCACCATAGAAAGGAGCCCGTTTTTTTTCTGACCGGCGTTTATCTTTCTGATATGCAATTATTTTAGTCATCTCTTTGCCTCCTTAAATTTAACTGGGATGGATCAAAACACCGAAACCCGATAATTAATCTAATGCAGAAATTCTGCAAAAACAATACCATCATTTATTTATTTGCGATTTAGTACAATCATGTTTACTGATAATTATATTTCCCCGGGAAAATCACTTACCCCTCGATCATCAAGTTTTTAGGGAATTTGTTCAAATTCAAGGCGGAAACAATTTTTAACCACACGAATATACAAGATATTTTGAGGATTAAAAATTATTCCCAACGCCGAAGTTGGGCAAATTAACAAAAACTGGATCATCAAGTACCGGATTTGTCTTAAAAAGAAAACGTTAAACATATTTGTCTCAACAGCATGTATCATTGACGATACAGAATACAAATAGTTCGTGCCCGACTGAAAACCGTCAATAAAAAGAATACCCCCTAAGATTAAGATTACTTCGTTGGCCGTAAATTTTAATCCTCGAAATATTTTATATGCCTGTGGTTAAAATTTGCGATCCGCCTTGTATCCGACAAAATTTCCAGGTTTTCACTCAGGCAATAGTTATAAAATAATTTTTCGCAATTTTTATTTGATAAATATCGAAAGAAATTTTATATAAAAGATAACAAAATACAAAAATAAAAAGCAAGCAAAAAATTACTTTTTTATATTCCAGATGCCTCCGAAATCTCCATATTGCACGTTGACATTAAATTCTGTGCAGGCATAATATATGCTTACTTTATTATTAATTGACCTGTGCTGAACCAAAAACCCGTGGTTGGATGAAAAGTTGCCCAGGTGCAAGGCGCAGATGATTGAAAAATAAACATATTTTGTTTAATAATCGATATATTAAAGGAGAAAAATTAAATGGACAATTGTGATTGTATCCCTAAGTTATACGGAATAAGCACCTGTAGCCATTGCAGGGCTACCAGAAAACTGTTAGATAAATATAATATTGAATATGATTACATACAAGTTGACGATTTAAAGGGAGAAGAGCGCGAAGCAATGATCAAGATAATCAAAGCATTGAACCCAAGGTGCTCTTTTCCTACCATTGAAATCGATAAAGATACCGTAATTGTTGGAAATAAAGAAAATGATATTAAAAAAGCATTGGGAATAACCACATGAATTTAGAACAGCTTTATGATACATTAAAAAAATCACAGGAAAAAAAAGGCGCCTTTTTTAACAAAGACAAGGATCTGGTTTTTGAATTGTTGGAAAGCCTGCAGCTCAACAAAGAAAGATACGGCTACATGGCCTGTCCCTGCCGCCTTGCCAGTGGCGACAGGGAACACGACAAGGATATTATCTGTCCCTGCGAGTACCGTGAGGCAGATATGGAGGAATTTGGAACCTGTTATTGCGGACTTTATGTATCGGAAAAGGTAAAGAAGCTTGAGATGGAACCTGAGTATGTCCCTGAAAGAAGACCTGTAGAAAAAATACTATAACTGGATCATCGAGTATAAATAAAAGCCCTGTTCGACACGATAAGTTTGTGCCGGACAGGGCCTTTTAAATTGAAGGGCGCGGTTAATTTAATGTGCCTACACGGCAACCATTAATCCCACCGGGCAGTGATCGGAACCAAATATTTCGTTGACAATAAATGCGTCTTTTACGATACCGTTTTCAATGAGATCACGGGTGACAAAAAAATAATCAATACGCCACCCTGCATTATTTTTTCTTGCATTAAAACGGTAGGACCACCACGAATATTTAACCGCTTCAGGGTAAAAATGGCGGAAAGTGTCCACATATCCCATATCCACCATTTTATCCAGCAGATCTCGTTCGATCCGCAAAAAACCGGAACGTTTGGCGTTAGACGTAGGATTTTTCAAATCAATCTCATTGTGGGCCGTGTTGAAGTCACCGGTGACGATGATTGATCGTCCCTCATCCCTCAATTTCCGGGCATAATCAAGGAACCAGTCATAAAAGGCTAATTTATAGGAAAGTCTTTCATCGCTCATCTGGCCGTTGGGGAAATAGATGTTAAACAAAACAAATTTTTCAAAATCCATTCTTATTATCCGGCCTTCACCGTCATACTCGGGGTTTCCAAACTGTGTGGTCACAGTATCCGGCGTAATTCGCGTGTAGGAGGCCACTCCGGAGTAACCTTTTTTAACGGTTGAATAATTCCAGAAACTTTCATAGTCGCCAAACCGAATCATTTGTTCACTGCGCTGATCCTCCTGGAGCTTTGTCTCCTGGAGCATGAGAATATCCGGGTCCATGCCGGTTACAGAATCAAAAAAATCCTTTTTCAACACCGCACGAAGCCCATTCACATTCCATGAAATCAGTTTCAATTGTTTTTTTTTACTCATCGTGTTTTTTATTATGGATCAGGATTGAATATTATCCATCCATATCAGCCAAATAATCATCATACATGGATTCCAGACCAAGTTTATGCTTAGACTCTTCCTGCACAAGGATCTCAAACAGCTTTTTTGCTTCGGCATTATCGGTCTGGTTCCCTAAATCCTGATACAGTTGAACTGATTTTTCCTCTCTTTTCATAGCCAGTTTCAAAACCTCGGGCATGGGCATACCTTTTTTATATTCGATTTCCAACATGTAGTCGCTTATTTTAAGGTCAGGAATTCTCTTGAACTCATAACTGTCAATCTTAGCTTTATTTCCGGAAATATCGGAAAGCAGCGCCACATGTTTCTCTTCTTCTTTGGAAAAATCAATAAAGGTCTGTTTCAGTGCTTCGGAAGGCGCCTCCTGTGCAAAAGATGCATAAAATTTCACAGCTTCTTTTTCTCTGTCAATGGCAAATTCCAGTATCTCATCCACGGATTTAAAATTCATTTGGTATTATCTCCTTTGCTGGTGTTATGTATGTTTTGATTGAATATACAGTAAACCATATTCACGCCGAATTCCTTACCCAAATCAGCAAATTTTATACCATCCAATTTGGGAACAAAAACATTTTTGCACTGTATCACATTTGACAATGATATCATAGAGCGCCCAGCAATTCTTAATTTGTTTTACTTGATGATCGAGTTTTAATTCCTATTCGAAGCGACCGGTTATATAATCCTCGGTGAGCTGGTGCAGCGGATTTAAGAATATCTGGTCCGTGGATCCGACTTCAACAAGATCTCCCTGGTAGAAATAGGCAGTACGCTGGGAAATCCGAGAGGCTTGCTGCATGGAGTGGGTTACAATGACAATGGTGTAATCCTGTTTGAGTTCATCAATGAGTTCTTCGATAATGGCCGTAGCAATGGGATCCAAGGAGGAACAGGGTTCATCCATGAGAATCACCTCCGGGTTTACCGCAATGGCCCTTGCAATGCACAAACGCTGTTGCTGCCCACCGGACAGACTGGTGCCCGACATTTTCAGCCGGTCCTTGACTTCCCCCCAAAGGCCTGCTCTTTTCAAAGAGCCCACAACCAGTTCGTCGGTCTCATCCCGGTTCTGGACAAGACCGTGAATTCTTGCACCATAGGCAATGTTGTCATAAATTGATTTAGGAAAGGGATTGGGCTTTTGGAAAACCATGCCCACCTGGGCCCTTAACGGAACCACATCCACGTCGCCGGCATATATATTTTTTCCGTCCATAAAGATTTGCCCGGTCACAGTACATCCTTCAATGGTATCGTTCATCCGGTTCAGGCAGCGCAGAAAGGTGGATTTACCGCACCCGGAAGGGCCGATCATGGCAATCACTTCGTTACGGCCGATATCCAGGTTAATATTGCTGATGGCTTTTTTGGCGTCGTAATAAACAGCAACATTCTTACAACTTATCCTGGGGTCTTCAACCCTCGTCTGCCCCACGGTTGCGCGCTCTGTTCGCTCAACCAGCGGACTTTTACCAGGCCTTATATGCGGATGACGGGTTGTTTGTTCCTGATCCATTTTTGTTTTTATTTGTCCTTAATTTAGATCATCCAAAGTTAAGGGGGTTAATTCTTCAACAACTTTTTTATACTTCCGGCGTTCCTCTCCGGGCATGGGGATCAACCCTTTCCTCGTCAGATAGCCTTCATCACCCCAGGCCGCTTCACTGGTAAACTCGGCCAGATATCCCCTCATACCGGGAATCGTGTCGACATGGGCCTTTTTAACATAAAAATACAAAGGCCTGGACACGGGATAGAATCCGTCGGCAATCGCCTGAAATGTTGGTTGCACACCATCAATAAATGAACCCTGAATCTTATCGGTGTTCTGGTCCAGGAAAGAAAAACCCAAAATACCTAAAGCGTCAGGAGATTTGCTCAATTTATCGACAATCAGGTTGTCATTTTCTCCAGCCTCAATAAAGGCGCCATCTTCCCGGATGGTATGACAGATTTTTTTGTATCTTTTTTTATCCGTTTTTTTCAACTTCGCTATCCATGTAAACGTATTTGCCCCGCCTTCCATGGCCAGTTCGACAAAGGCATCACGGGTGCCGGAGGTAGGCGGCGGCCCAAACACCTCAATTTTGACATCCGGCAGTAATGAATTTATTTGCTGCCAGGTTTTATAGGGGTTTGGCTGCAACGCACCCTTATCCCCTGCCACAGGCACCTGCTTTGCCAGGCCAAGAAACAAATCTTTTCTATTCAGCCTGAACACCATGGCCTGCCTGGAATTTGCAACAACAATGCCGTCATAGCCGATTTTCACTTCAACCACTTCTTTTACACCATTTTTAAAGTCTTTTTCCAGCTGACTTTTTGTAATACGGGCAGAAGCGTTGGTAATATCCGGATGCGCGACACCAATACCGGCACCAAAAAGCTTATGTCCGCCACCGGATCCCGTGGATTCAATTTTCGGCGTTTTAAAGCGGGTTTTTTTCCCAAAATTTTCAGCAACAACAGTGGCAAAGGGATAGACCGTTGAGGATCCGACAATGGAAATATAATCCCTTGCTGCACCGGCGCTGACCTGGACTATCCCAAAAATCGATAGATAAACCAGGACAATCGAAATGACAATCATTTTTTTCATGGATAAACTCCTGAAATAATAATTTTACAATTAATATACATAACACTATAAATTTACTGTTTTTTTTCAAAAATTTTTCTAAAAAAAACAGCTGCGGCATTCATGATCATCAAAAAAAGCAAAAGCACCATAATAGCAGCGGACGTTTTTTCCAAAAACGCCCTTTCAGGACTGTCAGCCCACAGATAAATCTGTACAGGTAACACTGTTGAAGGATCTGTGAACCCGGCAGGGATATCCACAATAAAGGCCACCATACCGATCATCAAAAGCGGTGCGGTTTCCCCAAGGGCCTGGGCCATACCGATAATGGTACCGGTGAGCATGCCCGGCAGGGCCTGGGGCAGAACATGATGCACCACCAGCTGGACTTTAGATGCACCAATACTGAGACCTGCTTCTCGAATGGAAGGTGACACCGCCTTAAGCGCGGAGCGGCCGGCAATAATAATGGTAGGCAGCGTCATCAGGGTCAAAACCAACCCACCCACAAGCGGGACAGACCTGGGAAGACCGAAAAAATTTAAAAATACGGCCAAGCCTAACAACCCATACACAATGGAGGGCACCGCAGCCAGGTTATTGATATTCACTTCAATGATATCCGTCCACCTGTTTTTAGGCGCAAACTCTTCCAGATACACAGCAGCAGCCCCCCCAATGGGAAACGAGAGAACCAGGGTGACAATAAGGGTATAAAAGGACCCGCAGACCGCCCCCCAGATCCCGGCAAGTTCAGGCTCCCTGGAGTCCCCTGCAGTGAAAAAGGTCATATTAAACACCTTTTTGATCTGTCCCTGG
Source organism: Desulfobacter sp. (assembly GCA_035270145.1). Lineage (GTDB taxonomy): Bacteria > Desulfobacterota > Desulfobacteria > Desulfobacterales > Desulfobacteraceae > Desulfobacter. The sequence continues at coordinate 9,442 of DATFIL010000072.1, forward strand.
CTGACCAGATGATCAACCCACGCAAGCTGCCGGTCATTAATCCGTCTCTGGGATTGGGGTTTGTTCCGGTCGATATGCCCTTTTACAAGCATATCCACATCATCATCGGCCGGTACCCACATCTGAATGGTGGTTCCGATCTTATGCCGATTTTTGGCTACAAAATCCCGGAGCCTGTAAGCGGCGCTTGTGCTGACTAACTCGTATAAACTTCGTTTATCATTGTGTTTTTTCACATCAGGATAGGCAGACAACAACGCGTCATGGATTAATTTTGCGTAATTAGCACCGGCCAGATCATCTTTATCTATGACATCGGTATCCAAATATACATCCAGCCGAACCATGGTCTGTTGAAATGCAGTATATCCGTTGGAAATAATGGAACTAAACAGCAAAAACAAGAAGCCTAGGCTGAGAATAACGGCTGCACACCCGAAAACACGAAACCTGCGTTCTTTACGGTAGCGTTTGTTAAGCCCTTTTTTTACTATGTCTATGGTTTTATCCCTGCCCGGCACAGACGTTTCATTTAAATTATTCATAATGCTCCCTGTATTTTCTGACCACAATCAAGGCTACGACGTTTAAAGCCAGGGTAATGACAAATAGCAGAAGCCCCAGGGCAAAGGCGGCCAGGGTCTTGGCACTGTCAAATTCCTGGTCTCCCACCAGCAGGGTGACAATCTGTACCGTAACCGTTGTCACGGCCTGGAAAGGATTCACGGTCAGGTTTGCTGACAGGCCGGCTGCCATCACAACAATCATGGTCTCCCCAATGGCCCGGGACACGGCCAGCAGAACGCCGCCCACAATTCCAGGCAGGGCTGCGGGCAGCACAACATTTATAATGGTTTCACTCCGGGTGGAACCAAGACTCAGGGCACCGTCCCGCAAGGACTGGGGCACCGCATTGATAACATCATCGGATAAGGAGGAAACAAAGGGAATGATCATAATTCCCATGACAACCCCAGCGGCCAAAGCACTTTCCGAAGATACGGAAAACCCCAGGATATCCCCCGCATCTCTGATGGCCGGGGCCACAACAAGGGCTGCAAAAAAACCGTAAACAACCGTGGGAATGCCGGCCAGGATCTCCAAAAGCGGCTTGGCAATATTTCGAAACGTTTTATTGGCATATTCGGCCAGATAAATGGCAGCCATAAGCCCTACCGGCACTGCCACACACATGGCAATGCCGGCAATGAGCATGGTGCCAAGGATTACCGGAATCGCCCCGAATGCACCGGAAGATCCGATCTGCTCCGCATGAATGGCCATCTGAGGGCTCCATTGGAGTCCGAACAAAAATTTATATACCGGCACAATCTTAAAAAACCGGATCGCCTCATAAAACACGGAAGCGACTATGCCTATGGTGGTAAAAACAGCCAGGGAGGCGCATGCAATGAGCAGGCCCTCAATAACCTTTTCTACATAATTCCTGGCCCTAAGCGTTGGTGTAATTTTTAAGTACACACCGGCAATGGCAATTATGGCCATTGCCGTTATAATAACGCTTAATGCGACCTGAGCCGTCTTCTCAAAGTTTTTGTAATGGTCGGCCGCAGCCTGGATGGCAGGACTGATGTTACCGGCCACAATATTACCGGCCACAACGTTTTTAATATCGTTGATAACAAGATTAAGACGGTCTTCCGGCAAAAACCGAATCTGGTCAGGAAGATCGGCAATGACCAAATCCATGATGATGGTGGATTGAAAAAAATGCCAGAAAGAAAAAACGATCAAAGCCGGTACCGCACACCAAATGGCGGTCAGGGTCCCGTAATAGATCGGCCTTGAATGAAGTGCTCTTGGACCGCCCTGGGCAGAGCAAACAGCAAAGGATTTGCTACGGCCTATAAAAAAACCTGCAATGGTCAGCACGCAAAGGGTTAAAAGTAAATGAAACGGTGCCATCTGTGTTCCTTAGAAATTTCAATGCACTTGTTTTTACTCGATAATCCAGTTTTTGTTAAGCATTCAATAAAAACGTTGTTCAAATTTATTAGGTGCAATTTAATATTGTATTAGAAAAAAGTTAGGATTTTGTTTCGCCCACATTTTTTTTCTCTTGTGGGCCCTTCTATCTTGAATTCTATGTTGAATTTGACACAGATTTTATTTCGTCAATGATCATTATTTAATTCTGACCATGGGCCTAAGTGTGTTTGCACATAAACAAATGGGTCACCGCACACTTAGTGATAAAACACTACGATTTACAATTCTAATATATATAAATTAAAATTGCATTAGACTTTGGTGAAAATTCAGGCCGGCCCAAAAAAATTGCCTGACAGCAGAACAAAAAGGGATGTGAATATAATATGCCGGCCTGTTGGATCACAGACCGGCATGGGTTTGAAATATGCAATAACTGTTACTCGATGATCAAGTTTTTGTTAATTTGTCCAACTTCGGCGTTGGAAAAAATTCCCTAAAAACTTGATGATCGAGTTATATTGCTTGTAGCTTATGTAGAACTGTTTTTTGCATCAAGATCTTTAAGAAGTTCTGAAAAGGATTTTTGGTCAAGGAATTCACCGAATTGAGAGCGGTAATTATTAA
>DATFIL010000073.1:0-3554 GCA_035270145.1 Desulfobacter sp.
AGGTGAAATATTGGACAGAGACAGATTCCTTTTGTGCTCCGACGGACTCACCGATATGATACCCCTTTCTAATATTGAAGGCATACTGAATGCATCTTCAGACAACCGGGCTGCTGTTGACCAGCTCATTGATAATGCCAAAAAAAATGGGGGCAGGGACAATATCACCGTGGTTATCGTCCAGATCAAAGAATAACCGGCTGTTGCACCCGTTTTGATTTCAGGCGCCGAGATAGGCTTTTTTCACATCCGGATTGTCCAGCAGCTCATCAGATGGCCCGTAAAGCACCAGGTTGCCGGTTTCTATGACATAGCCCCGCTGGGCAAATTTCAGGGCCAGGCGGGCATTTTGTTCCACAAGCAGGATGGTTGTCCCGAATTTGTTGATTTCCTTTAACGCATCAAACATTTCAAGCATGAGCAGAGGGGCAAGTCCCATGGACGGTTCATCCAGGAGCATAATTTTGTGACCGCTCATAAACCCCCGGCCCACAGCCAGCATCTGCTGCTCGCCGCCGGACAGGGTGCCGGCCAGCTGTTTTTTTCTTTCATCCAGCCGGGGAAAAAGATCAAATACCCATTTTTTGTCCTTGTTGATCTGATCATCACCCTTTTTTCTGGCAAAACAGGCAAGCTCCAGGTTTTCAGTAACCGTCAGGTTGCCGAATATTCTTCTTCCTTCAGGTACATGGGACATGCCGAGCTTTGATACCACCTTGTCCGTACTGTATTTGAGGACATTTTCACCGTTGAATTCTATGACAGATCCCGGGCTTACCGGGATCATACGTGAAATCGCCCTCAGGGTGGTGCTTTTTCCGGCACCGTTTCCGCCTATGATGGTGACAATTTCCCCTTTTTCGATACTAAAACTGATCCCGTGAAGGGCTTTGATATTGCCGTAGGAAACCTTTAAATTTTTCACATTAAGCTGCATCAGGTCAAGTCCTCCTTACCCAGATAGGCTTCAATTACTTCAGGATTATTCTGTATCTCTTCAGGGGGGCCCTGGGCAATCACTTCACCAAAAACCAGGGTCTGAATCGACTCACACAATTCCATTACAAACTTCATCCTGTGCTCAATTAAAAAAATGGCCACTTTAAACGTTTCGTGAACCTGTCGTATGATTTTAATCATCTCAACCAGTTCGTCCGGGGTCATGCCGGCGGTTGGTTCATCCAGAAACAGGATTTTGGGCCGGGTGGCCATGGCTCTTGCCATTTCAACCCGTCTCTGGGCCCCATAGGGCAGGTTTGTGACCAGTTGATCCGCGTGCTGCTTTATGTTGAACAATTCAAGCAGGCGGTATGAATTTTCCCTGATCTTTTTTTCCTGCCTGCGACAGGCCGGGGTGTTAAAGAAGGCACCCATCAGCCCATAGGATATTTGTGAATAATGGGCCATTTTAATATGTTCAAAAACACTCATATGCCGCCACAGGGCCAGATTCTGAAAGGTTCTGCCCAGGCCCTTTGCCGCGATTTCATTGGTTTCAAATCCCTTTATGGTCTTGTTTTCAAGGGTGATTTGCCCCTCAGTGGGTGTATAAACCCCTGTAATAAGGTTGAACACCGTTGTTTTCCCTGCACCGTTGGGCCCGATTAACCCCACAATCTGGCCGGGTGTTATACTTAGGCTGTAATTGTGGACCGCCCGTAGTCCACCAAAATAATGGGTCATATTCTCTACTTTGAGCAATGCCGGCATCTTTCTATACCCCCTGTTCTCTTTTATGTCTGGATTTTAGCAGTTTTCTGGCATTGATTTCCTTAAAGGAAATAAGGCCGTAGGGCCGGAAAATCATAACCAGAATCAAAATCAACGGAATAATAATCCATTTAAAGAGTTCAAGCGGTCTCAGTGCCTCACCCAGTACATTGATACTCACAGCGCCGACAATGGATCCAACAATAGAGTTGAGCCCACCAAAATAAACCATGGCAAGAATTTCTGCAAGGCGGTTGATACTGAACATACCGGGATTGATATAACACAGCACATGGGCGATAAGTCCACCGGCAATACCCGCCCAGAAAGCCCCGAACATAAAGGCGGACATTTTGGTTTTCCGGGTTTTAACGGTCATGGATTCTGCGGCGGCCTCATCATCACGCACTGCATTCAAGGCCTTACCCAGAATTGAGGTGACAAAATTGTGTATGATCCAGATGCAAAGCATGGTCCAGATAAAAATAACATGAAGGGGGGCAAAATCCGGCTGTCCCCCCATGCCTCTGGCACCTCCGATTACGTTGAGGTTTTCAACCGCGCTTTTTACGATAAACATAAATGCCAGGGATATAATGGCAAGGTAATCCCCCCGGGTCCTGAAAGAAGGAATGGCCACAAGAAGGGATCCAAGTGATGCACAGAATCCTCCCGCAATAAGGGCAAAGGGAAAAAGCCAGGGCCCCAGAGCCGGTGAGAGCACTGCCTGGCCGAAAATCTTGTCATCCACAAAAAAATACAGGGTCAATATGGACGTCACATAGGCGCCAATGGCCATGAAACCGGGATGGGAGCAGGAAAATTCTCCCTGGTACCCGTTTATCACATTGATACTGATGGTCAGAATGATGGATATCAGGGTGAGTTTGACGACAAGGACCCGATAGTCATTTATTCCAGCCCACAGGTGAAGTACACCGTAAAAAAAGATCAGATGGAGAAGGGCTGACACAAACAATGGTTTTTTTTCAAAAAACGCAGCTGCCGGATTGGTTATAAATGCTGACAATTTTGCAATGAAACACACTGGAATAATATATACTGCCAGATCATATCCAATAACACCGGGAATCATCATTGGATCCTTTAATACCACCAAAGTACCGAACAACACTGGAATCTTGGGCAGTCCCAGATAATAGGAAATATAATCATAGCCCCAGTAATATTCGATTAATACGCCTGCCAGCGCTCCTGTCAGCCATCCAAGAAGGGGTATTGTTGTAAAAAAAGATTTTAACTTTTCTGCTGTTTCCATGAAATTTTCCTGTATCTGTTGAAATTAAACAATTAAAGCCCTGTTAAAAGCCCTGTTTAAAGTCTTAGTTAAAGTCTTAGTTAAAGCCTTAGTTTTGTGCTGTGCTCCATGCCAAAAAAACCCCTGGGCCGGTAGGTCAGGATGAGAAGTATAATGGAATAGGCAATGAGATCCCTCAGGGTTGAAGGGAAAACAGTGGCAACAAATATCTCGATAAACCCGAGGAGATATCCGGCCAGGGCCGCTCCTTTTATAGATCCCCTGCCTCCGAGGATGGCTGCAACAAAGGCTTTCCATCCAAGCAGCACCCCCATGTAGGGATCGAGGATAGGATAGGCCTGGCCGTATAAAATCCCGGCAACTGCGGCAAGACCGGCGCCTATGGCAAATGTCATGGGAGCGATAACATTGATGGAAACCCCCATTAAAGGAACGGCAAGAAAATCATAGGACATGGCGCGCATGGCCATGCCCCACTTTGATTTCTGAATAAAGGTATTCAAGGCAATCATCAAAAGAAGGGAGACAATGATAATTAAAATTTTAACATTGGTAAAATAAATAC
>DATFIL010000074.1:0-2138 GCA_035270145.1 Desulfobacter sp.
GGGACCAGGATGGCGGGTTTTCCCTTGATACACAGCTCTGATACCGTGCCGGCGCCGGCCCGGCTGATGACCAGGTCTGCCCGGTCCTGGATGGCCGGCATATCGTAAAAAAAAGCGGCGGCCTTGTGCCGGATATCACCGGCAGCATAAAATTGTTGTATCTGGGCTTCGGCATTTTTTCCGGTCTGGTGGATGATAAACAGCCGGTGGGTATCTTCCATCATTGCCACGGCATCAGTGAATGCCCCATTGATGGAGGCTGCCCCCTGGCTGCCGCCGGTGACAAGAACGAGAAAATCATCCGCGTTTATCCGGTTCAGGACACGTTCATCTGTCGTGATGTTTTCCTGCGCAGTGCTTAAGGGGCGACGTACCGGGTTGCCCACCAGAAAGGTGGTGTCATTTTCCGGCATGCCCTTTGTCTCTTTAAAGGAGATAAACCGGGTCCGGGCAATTTTGGACAGCATGCGGTTGGTCATGCCGGGAAAGGCATTTTGTTCGTGGATGGCCGTGTCCCTGAAAAGGATATGCCCGGCCAGAACCAGGGCAAAGGATGAAAATCCGCCCACGCCCAGAATGAAATCCGCCCTGAATGCGATGATGATTCCCAACGCCTGGATCAGGCTGATGCCCACAAGGGCGCTTGACCATGCCTTGGCAAAAATATTTTTCCCCTTTATGGGTCTGGAGATAATCGATTTATGGGCAAATCCGTACCGGGCGAGGGTCTGTATTTCAAAGGGTGCGCTGGTGCCCACAAAAAGAATTTTTGTGGCAGGGTCTTTTTCCTTTAAAGCCTGGGCCACGGCAATGCCCGGGAACAGATGGCCCCCTGTTTTCCCGCCGGCGATGATGACGTGTTTATTTTTTGACATGGTTTGCCGACGCTCCTATGTTCATTAAAATACCCATGGCTGCCATATTGATGATCAGTGATGTCCCGCCGTAGGAAATAAAGGGCAGGGTTAGACCCTTGGTGGGCATTACCCCCAAGGTTACGCCCGTGTTGATGATGACCTGAAGTCCTAAATACAGGGTAATGCCCGTAGCTGTTACGGCCCCGAAAAAGGTATCTGACTGCCGGGCAATGCGGGTACCGGTGTGGAGGATAAACCCGTAAAGACTCAGGATTACCGTCACGCCGATAAGGCCGAGTTCTTCGCCAATGATCGAGAAAATAAAATCCGTATGGGGTTCAGGCAGAAAGTGCATCTTCTGCATGGAAAGCCCGACACCCTTGCCGAACAGACCGCCCGATCCAAAGGCCTTAAGGGAGTTGGTGAGCTGGAAGCCGATGTCGAGGGGATCTTTCCAGGGGTCCAGGAATCCGAGTATTCGATCGAGCCGGTAACTGACCTTGAAGACCAGAAAATATGCCACAGGAATGACCAGCGGCAACGGGCTGAGCAGGTGCAGTAAGGGGACGCCTGCAATGAACATCATTCCCCAGCAGATCATGCCCATGACCACAATGGTGCCGAAATCGGGTTGGCACAGGATGAGTACGGCCATAAGGATGAACACCATGACATGGGGCAAAACCCCGATGGAAAACTCCTTTAATTTTCCTATTTCCTGTTTTTTGGACAGGGAGTAGGCCATGAAAAGGATCATGGCAAGCTTGGCAAATTCTGCGGGCTGGAATGCGAACAGCCCCAAATCAAGCCAGCGCCGGGCATTGTTGACCTTAATGCCGAAGGCCGGGATAAGGACGGCAATCAGAAGGCCGATGGCTGCAATCAGAATGAGATACGCCATGCTTTTGTATAACTTGTAAGGCAACGAGGCGGTGACATACATGATGCCAAGGCTGATAAACAGGAATATGGACTGGCGTTTCAGATAATAAAACAGGGTGTTATGCTCATCCATGGAGATGGTGCAGGAGGCCGAGTATACCATGACCAGGCCAATGCCGGTGAGAATGAGCACCGGAAAAAGAATGGCTTTTTCTTTGAAAAAGGGATGGAGAGGACCCGGTATATATTCGCTGACGCCCAAGGTATTAACCATGGCATACCTCCTGTACCGAAAGTAGTGCGTTGACAATGCGGGCAAAATCCTTTCCCCGTTCCTGGTAATTGGTATAAAGATCAAAGCTTGCGCAGGCCGGAGATAATAGCACCACATCGCCTTTG
>DATFIL010000075.1:0-2752 GCA_035270145.1 Desulfobacter sp.
CAATGTTCTCCCGGAAACCACCCGGCTGGGTTGATGACTTTTTTATTTATCACTGTTATGTCTAAAATCCAAACAGGCGTTTTGATGAAGTAACCCTACTTCTTCTCAGTATCAAATTCGCTTTTGGCTTTTTCCCAGGAGTCGCTCATCGCTTGGTAGGCGTCTGAGAATCCCTTTTTCATCTCTTCCCATGCACCTTCAGAACTGTTCTTGAAGCTTCCATACCACTCGGCAAGCTCAATTCTCTGCCGGCGTAGCGTTTTCAGATTGGCCCTGGTTTTTTCACGGGCTGTCTGGGTCATCTGGTCCCACTCATTGTCAACGCGGCTTTCCAGTGCATCAATTCGTCTGTCGACCTTTTTGATTGCCTGGTCGGCCTCCTTGACTGCCTGGTCCCGCTGGTCAACGGTGTATTGCTGAAGGGTGTTGATCAGCTGCTTTGTTTCTTTTTTAACATCCTGGGCAGTGACGGTGTCATTGCCGGATTGTGCCTGTACAATTGGCATAAAGCAGAACACCATCACTGCAATCATGCTTAGAACCAACCTGTTTTTTTTCATAGTTTTTCTCCTTAATATAAAATTATGAATAATTTTGTTTTGTCCTTATCAACTGAAACGTGATCTAGCCGATTTGATGGAACTGCCGAGAGAATCCCAGGCCCTGTCGATGCCGGCTTTGAGATCTTCCCAGGCATCATCGCCGGCTTCCTTGAGTTCATCAAGCTTTTTGCCGGCCTCATCCTGCATGGCCCGCAGCTCTTCAATCTGTTTGTTATATTCCAGCTGCGCATCTGCTTCGGCTGAATCAGCCTTGGCTTTAAGCTTGTCAATTTCCGCATTCCATTCATCCAGTTTACCCTGCAGTTTCTTTTCGTAGGCTTCTTTCATACTCATATCTTCTCTCCTTTGTTATGTGTGTCTCCCCATTGGGGAGTGCAATTCCGGTCAACCGATTGCAGGTCTTCGACCTGCCTGGGAGAACCGGCATATTTCAATTAGACGTAATATCAAACTTTTCAATCTTTACCGGACAATCGTTTTGTTACCCATATATTTCCTGCAATCATCACAACTGCCAGGGCTGCCGCAATGAGTCCATTCACCCAGCCGGGATGCTGTATGCTATGCAACAGACGGTCTGCAAATATGGTAATGACCAGAATGGCCGGCAGCATGCCTGCAACCGTGCCCAGAAGATAGTCTTTGAGCTTGATATGGGAGGCCCCGGCTATGAGATTGACAAGGGAAAACGGGGCAACCGGAATATTTCTGATAAGCGCCACTGTCAAAATACCCTGTCTGGCCATTTGCCGACTGATATGATTCAGCTTTTTTCCCGCCACTTTGCGGACCATCTGCTTTCCCAGACCGGCCCCTGCCCAGAAGATGGTCAGCGCGCTCACAAGGCACCCGCTCAAGGCATAAAGCGCCCCTATGACGGGATCAAATACCATGGCGGTCACCCCCACCAGCAAGGTGATCGGGACCATCAAAAATCCGCCGGCAATATACACCCCCAAAACAATCAGAAAAGACAGGGGCTGGTCCTGGATTTTTCCGGCCCAGGCAGCCAGGTTTTCTCTTGTGGCCCATTCAGCCAGAGGCGACCACCGCCAGGCCGCAGTCAGCGCAAGCAGAATCAGCAGCACCGCTGCCAGCTTCATCACCTTGAACATTCTAGACGAACCCTGTTCCTTTTTAACGAACCGGTCCATCATACGATCAAAGGCAATGGGCTTTTCCGGATCAAGCAGTTCATGGTCCCGGACAATTGCTGCCCCATCAACCGGCAGGGCATGGTCAAATGCCAGTTTTTGTAACCTGCGGCCGGAAGACTCAGACAAGGCTGCAATGGTCTGGTTCATTGCAGACTCTTTGGCAAAGGCTTTGGCCACAACTTCAACGGATTTGTCAAGATGTTCAGCCAACAGCCGGTTGCGCAGAGAAAGGATGGCTTCCCCAACGCTGTCATCTTCTTTTGCCGCAACTGCCAGGACGCATTCAGAATCAAAGCGCATGGACCGGTTGCTTACATTGGCAGAGCCGATCAACGCCAGCCGGTCATCAACAATCATCAGTTTTGCATGGACATACACAGCATTTTTTTCATTATCCAGAGCCGGATAAAAACACTGCAGCCGGTGGTGGTTATCTGCCGCAGACAACTGTTTTAAAACCCGTGCCCGTATGGAATCCATGGTGCTCTGCTCCAGCCATCCGCTGGATTCTCTAGGAAGAACGATACAGATATCAGGTCCTTGTTCCTGTGAAAGGCTGTCTTCAAGCGCCCCGGCTATTTTGGCGGATGTCAGATACTGGGTTTCGATATAAATGGATTTTTCTGCTGCCGTGATGCCGTCTGTGTAAAGTGTTTCCACTTCCTGTACCTGATTTTGGCCTTTGTATGCCGGCAGTGTCCGGGAAATTCCCATCTGTATGTCCAACAGATCCGGCTGCAGGTTTTCGGGCCAGGGAGAAGCGGATGCGGTTTTTGCCGATGCAATGCTATGGCCGGTCGCCCACTGCCAGCGGTCTGTGAACAATTGGCCCAATTTTGCAGCAGCCTCCCCCTGCACGATCATCTGAATGTCATGAAACGGTGGATATGCAACCCCATCAGGCGTTGTCCTCCGGGGATCATCCACCCGGTGTTCAGGTGTGTCCCAACGGCTGTTTGTCAAATCAAGCCCTCCGCAAAAGGCCACCTGATTGTCGATCACCACCAGTTTCTGGTGCTGAGATGCCCCCAC
>DATFIL010000076.1:0-3807 GCA_035270145.1 Desulfobacter sp.
GTTTTTGTGTAGTTCGGATGGATGTCTTTTTTCATCTTACACGTCACTCCTTAAATAGCCTTCGTTATAAAAGACCATAATTGTTAATTTATAAAAAAGTTACCTGTTATGAATTCATCATTTCAAGAAACTCTTTATTATCCTTTGTTCCTTGCATTTTTTCAAGTAAAAACTGCATTGCATCCACGGAATTTAAACTTGAAAGCAATTTTCTTAAAATCCAAACCCGGTTCAGCACTTCAGGATCAAGGAGCAATTCCTCTTTCCGGGTACCGGAACGGTTCATATCAATGGCAGGAAATACACGCTTGTCCGCCAATTTTCGATCAAGCACGAGTTCCATGTTACCCGTGCCCTTGAATTCTTCAAAAATAACCTCATCCATTCTGGACCCGGTGTCAACAAGCGCTGTGGCAATAATTGTCAAACTACCGCCCTCCTCGATATTTCGGGCTGCCCCGAAAAACCGCTTGGGGCGATCCAGGGCATTGGAATCCACACCCCCGGACAAAATTTTTCCCGAAGGCGGCATCACCGCATTGTAAGCCCTTGCAAGCCGTGTGATGCTGTCTAAAAGAATCACGACATCATGGCCCTGTTCCACAATTCTCTTGGCTTTTTCAATCACCATTTCAGCCACCTGCACATGGCGCTCGGCAGGTTCGTCAAAGGTAGAGGAAATGACTTCTGCATCTACGGAACGTGACATGTCCGTCACTTCTTCGGGGCGTTCATCAATAAGCAGGATCATGGGAACGATATTTTTATGGGCCTGGATCATGGAATTGGCAATATTCTGGAGCAGCATGGTCTTGCCGGCCTTGGGCGGGGACACGATAAGACCGCGCTGGCCGAATCCGATGGGGCACATTAGATCAAGAACCCGCATGGAATAATTATCAGGCTCTGCCTCAAGATTCATTTTACGATCCGGATACAGGGGCATAAGGTTATCAAACAAAATGGTTTCAGCCGCCATTTCAGGATTCATGAAATTAACGGCTTCCACTTTCAGCAATGCAAAATACCGTTCAGAATCCTTTGGCTGGCGGACCTGGCCGGAAATGGTATCCCCGGTGCGCAGGTTAAACCGCCGGATCTGGGAGGGAGATACATAAATATCGTCGGGACCAGGCAGGTAATTGTACCCTGGCGCTCTCAAAAAACCAAATCCATCCGGAAGGATTTCAAGGGTGCCTTCACCGTAGATCTGTCCACTTTCTTCAATATTGGCCTGGAGCAGGGCGAAAATCAGTTCCTGCTTCTTAAGGCCGCCAATACCCTGAATATTGTACTTTTTGGCGAGCTTGGTGAGCTCACTGATTTTCATCTTATTAAGTTCTACAAGATTCATGCAATCTCCTGGTCTGATCCATTAGTTTTGTTAAAGGTGTATGAATTCACAATGCAATGTTTTTTTGGGGATGTCTTTTTGACAATCTGGAGGCCAGCCGACCCTGCGGAAAAAAAAGACAGATAATGTGAAACGTCTGTAGTTTAAAAAATCTATTAAGATATTATTATTTTTTTGTCAAGCGCTGATTGACAAGTTTTCGATACAAAACCGCCACTGATTTAAAAACAGCTTCCGGCTCACCTCTATTTTCAATGACATAATCGGCCTTTTTGACCTTTTCAGACTGGGGCATCTGGATGGCTAAAAGCTTTTGGGCACTTTCCCGGTCAACACCATCCCTGCAGGAAATCCGGTCAACAAGGGTGTTCTCCGAAGCTGTCACCACCACAACGACATCGAAAAGATTTTCCATGCCAAGCTCAAACAGAAGGGGGACTTCAACAGCACATGATTTTTGCTTTGAATAGACCGCTTCATCCATCAGCCTGACCGTCTCACTGATAATAATAGGATGCAGAATGGATTCAAGTTTCTCCCGACCACCTTTTGTGGACACAATCATACGTCGCAGGGCTGGGCGATCCAACGTGCGGTCCGGGGATACAATTTTGGCCCCAAACGCCTTGACGACCTGATTATACGCAGTCCGACCCGGCTCTACCACCTGCCTTGCAATTTCATCACAATCCAGGGTTACCAGACCAATACGCCGGAATCCCTCGCACACAAGACTTTTCCCCGAACCCGCCGATCCTGTTACGCCTATTCTAAGCATCACGCTCCATCGTTTGTATTAAATTATATTTCCTCTTCAATTCCTAACGTTTATCGGGTTTGACTTATAATATATTCCTGTGATATTTATCAAGCCCGTTCAATCGACCATTAACTTTTTTATTAATAATTAAAGGGGAGTATACGTGGAAAGGACCTTATCCATTATCAAGCCCGACGGTGTAGAAAAAAACGTCATCGGCGAAGTCATCAAACGCTTTGAAACCAACGGCATTAAAATCGCAGCCATGAAAATGATCCATCTTAGCAAATCCCAGGCCCGGGGGTTTTATGCGGTCCATAAGGAACGTCCCTTTTTCGACAGCCTGACTGATTTCATGACATCGGGCCCCATCGTTGTAATGGTACTTGAGGGCGAAGATGTTATCGCAAAAAATAGAAAACTGATGGGCGCCACAAATTTCAAAGAAGCAGAAGAAGGCACCATCCGAAAGGAATATGCCACGGACATTGAAAAAAACGTTGTCCACGGCTCCGATGCCCCGGAAACTGCTGCCTTTGAAATTGGTTATTTCTTCAATGCCTTAGAACTGCACTCCCGTTAGGACCGTCCAAAATGTTTCATCCCCGGCAGTCTAATGACGCCGGGGACAATTCAATTTATGGGAACATGCCGGATGCCGGCGCATAACCACCTATATCAAGACAGACAGAAGAAAAACCCGCACATCTAAACGCGTGTATTATTTCCTGCCTTACATCCGGCGCCACAAAACGCTGTAATTCACCAGGCTCTGCCTCAATTCGGGCTAGATCCCCTTGGCACCGCACCCGTACCTGGGCGAAACCCAAACCATGGAGACAGGATTCAGCCCGCTCAATTTTTACAAGCTTTTCTCGCGTAATGGTATCTCCTTGGGGGATACGAGTAGCCAGGCAGGACTGGGCAGGCAAATTCCATGTTTCAAGGCCCAATATCTTTGAACACGCCCGGATTTGCTCTTTTGAAAAACCAGCCTCCACCAAAGGCGCTTTAAAACCTAGTTCCCGGGCCGCATCCATACCAGGCCGAATTTCCTTCAAATCGTCCAGGTTTGCCCCGTGCAACAAGGTATGAATCCCGTGTTTCTTTGCCACCTCCATGACTTTGGAAAATAAAAATAATTTACAAAAATAACAGCGCCTGTCCGTATTTCGGGTCACCCTGACGTCATCCAGAATATCTGCAGGAACAAAAACAGGGGGAATACCCAAATATTGACCCAAACGGATCACCCGTTCTTTTTCTCCAGCGGTAAAAAAAGCAGAGACAACAGTAACAGGTAATATCGATTTCACCCCTGCAATAAGTGCTGCCGCAAGCAAAAATGCCGAATCTGCACCACCTGAAAATGCAATGGCCACGCCTGGAGCATCCTTTAACAAATCAAGAAGATGGGCAAATTCTCGATTTTCGGCCAGCAGCCTTTTGCCTGAATCCCTCCAACTAACCATACGGTTGTTCATATATTTTAAACCGACCCCTCATTGTTTTCACTCGATCATCAAGTTTCAGTTATATTAATTAAACTAAAAAACAATAACCCAATTCAATCTCAACTTTCAACGAATATTTTCTTGACTTTGATCATGCCTTTATTGTATATACCCTGACGTTGTTCTTCTACTGGCTGATCGTCCAATGGCAGGACTACGGACTCTGACTCCGTCAATCT
>DATFIL010000077.1:0-3375 GCA_035270145.1 Desulfobacter sp.
ATGAACCTTGAATCCGATCTTGGCATTGACTCCATCAAACGGGTTGAAATTCTATCACGACTTGAACAAGAGCAACCCGAATCCAGCACATTATCGCCGGATGACATGGGCAGCTTAAAAACCATAGCTGATATCATAAATTATTTAACGCCTGAACAAACAACGGTTTCCAAAGAAACCTCTAAAAAAAAACTTCGCATGACCCGCTAAGCGACCAAAACCAGGCTGACCAGGCCGAAGAAACAAAATTAAAGGTGCTTGGCAGGCAGGAGGTCGAGCTCATTGCCTCACCCACCGATCAGCTCCGTTTCTATAATGGGTCAAAAATCTACATTCCTGCAGATAAAACCATTTATCTGACAAGGGATCGTGCAGGCATTGCCACGGCATTTGAAAAAGAGTTTAAAAAACTTAACATAGCCGCGCAAATTATCGATGCCACCCCGGAGAACATTCCGGATCTGCCTGATGCAGCAGGGCTTGTCCTTATACCGGACGCCTTTTATGAACCCGGGGACGACGCTGTGGCCGGTCAATTTCTTTTAACAGCGTTCAGCATGGCATCAAAGAACGGGCCCCACCTGACAGCAAGTGCCCAGGAAGGCGGCGGTTTTATGGCCTGTATCAGTTTTCTGGGCGGCGGCTTTGGGTTTAAAAATTTTGAAACACAAATCAGCCCTGTTTACGGCGGCATGGCAGGCCTTGCCAAAACCGCCGCCCTTGAATGGAAACCGGTTCTGTGCCGGGCCCTTGACCTGCCGTTTGATCCAAAAGCCATAAAAGAAAACGCTGAAGCCGCTGTAGGTCTGATGATGACCCGGGGTGCCGTGGAAATGGGCCTTGACAGTACGCAATGTTACATTCCCGAACTTGTATCCAAGCCTGTCGGCGAGCCTGTGGAAATTGATCTGGACAAATCCGATGTTGTGGTGATTTCCGGCGGTGCCAGGGGGGTTACAGCGGCGTGTGCCATTGCCCTTGCCAGGCAATGCCGGGCGAAAATTGCCCTTTTGGGCAGATCTAAATCACCCTTTGAAGAACCGTCATGGCTCAAAGGTATGAATACACCCGCCCAAATGAAAAAAGCCATTTTTGCCAATGCCTTTGAAAAAGAAAAACCTACGCCCGCCCGGGTGGCGGCTGAATATCGCCATTTTGCCTCAAATAGGGATATTAAAGCCAATCTGGAACGTATACAAAAATGGGGTAATGAGATTGCCTACTACTGTGTAGACATCCGGGATAAAGATCTTGTCAACGCGACCATGGAAAAGGTGACCCGGCAGTTAGGTCCTGTGACCGCCTTGATTCATGGGGCCGGTGTTCTTGAAGATAAATTGATATGTGAAAAAACACCTGATCAATTCAAAAATGTGTTTGAAACCAAAATCAACGGACTTTTTGCGCTTCTTTCGGCAGTGGATCAAGACCAACTGAAGTATCTGGTTATGTTCTCCTCGGTTGCCGCAAGATTCGGTAACACCGGCCAATGCGACTACGCCATGGCCAACGAAGTACTCAATAAAATCGCCCGGGCCAAACAATTCACCCTTCCCCATTGCAGGGCAATCGCCATCAATTGGGGACCCTGGGACGGCGGTATGGTCACGGACGCCCTGAAACGGGAATTTGAAAAACGCCGGATTGAGCTGATCCCCATCCAAGCAGGCGCACGGCAGATGGTGGCGGAAATGGGCAATGCCGACAAATCCTGCGTTGAGGTCGTTGTGGGGGGCACCATATCTTCAGACGTGCCGGAACCATCTTCCGTGATGAATAAAGCCTTAACCCAAACCTTCAGCAGCCAGGACAGTTGTATCATTGAAGATCATAAAATTGACAATGCACCGGTTGTTCCCCTGGCCTTAATGGTGGATCTGCTGGCCTGTGGTGCCGAAAAAAACAATCCAGGCCTGCAATTTGCCGGAATGAAAAATGTGCAAGTGCTCAAAGGGATTTTACCCGGCAATGACAAAACTGACGTCCAGGTGGATATTGGAAGATGCGTGACCATAGATCACCAACTCTTTACACCCGGTCGTATTACCTCTCCGGGAAAAAATGGATTAACAATCCAGCATGCCAGAGGCCAGGTGTTACTAGCAGATAAGCTGCCCCAACCACCGGCTTCACCAAAGTCAGCGTCCATGGACCTTGTTCCCTGGGAAATCAGTATGGATCAGGCCTATGAAACCATCCTTTTTCACGACGGCGAACTCCAATGCATCGCCGACATCTGCGGGATATCACCCAAGGGAATTGAGGTGATGACAACCACAGCACCAGACATCAGCGCATGGTATAAAACGCCCCATGCAAGGCAATGGACCATGGACCCCATGGTTTTGGATGCGGCCTTCCAGGCGGCAATATTGTGGACCTTCCATAATTGCGGACAGGTCTGCCTGCCCGCAAGCTTTGCCAATTTGCGACTTTTTCACGCGTTTCCCAGACAAAGCGGACATAAGGTTCGGATATCATTTACGGTCAACCACCAGGATCAGCACAAAATCAAAGGATATTTTACATTCTTTGATGAAGAAAACAAAACAGTCATTGCAAGCATGATGGGATTTGAAGCTATCATGGACCCTGAATTGCTTGATAAATTTAAATCCACTCCCCTGTTTGACCGCGACAAAATTTTAGCCTTTGCCCAGGGCAATCCATCCGAGGCGTTTGGCGAACCCTATAAAATTTTTGATAAAACGCGTGAAATTGCAAGACTGCCGAGACCGCCCTACTTTTTTATGGACGCGGTATTAAAAGCAGACCACCCGGCCTGGCAAACCGCACCCGGCGGGTGGATAGAGGCCACTTACAAAATAGATAAAGATGCGTGGTATTTCGCAGCCAACCATAGCGAGACCATGCCGTTTTGTATTCTTCTTGAAGTGGCCCTTCAACCCTGTGGATGGCTTGCCGCCTATGGTGGCGCAGCCCTGACCTGCGAAGATCGTTTGCATTTCAGAAACCTTGGGGGAAAAGCCAAACTGATCAAAAATCTGACCCGAACGTCCGGATCCGTAAAAATCCGTGTCAGGATGACCGATGTTTCCATGGCTGGTGGCATGATCATCCAGAATTTTGATATGGATGTGCAGAACAAGGGAGAATCCGTTTATACAGGCACCACGAATTTTGGATTTTTTACGGCTGATGCGTTAGCGCAACAGGTGGGAATCAGGGAACCCGAGGCATTTTTAACCCTTGAAGAAAATAGCCGACCGTCTAAAATCCTGCTTGAAGATCATGCGCCCTTAACCCCGGAAGATCAAAATATCGGCCCCAAGACGGAGATGCCGGGAAAAGCCTTGAGAATGATAGACAAAATTACCTTTCTTGATTTTAAAGCAGGGCTGCACGGCCAGGGGG
>DATFIL010000078.1:0-2350 GCA_035270145.1 Desulfobacter sp.
CGGATCATAAAAATGCTGTTTGAGGTCGCGAATTTTTCCTTCCAAATTTACGCCAGGTTCGAATCGGTAGTAATACAGATACCGGACCCGGCTGCCAAACCGGATCAACCCGGTCCCGGTCAACTGGTCCAGGCCCATATAAATCTTGGGGGCCAGTTCCAACCCAGTCAGATTTTTGTCCGGATCATCCTTGAAAAAGTCCCGGATCAGAAACTTTTTTTCGCCCAACTTCACCGGTTTTCCACGAAGGGAATCGGTCTTGATCCCAAGGGCCCGGGCCGTATCCCGGGTCATAAAAAGCCCGGGGGTGCCCTGGATATCTTTTGAATCGCTCTCTCCTTCAAACGTAAAACCGCCGTACAGGGGATAAGCCCCGTCCATGGCCATAACCCGGACCAGCCTGGACCGGTCATGCCCCCGGGCCATGGAAAAAAACGTAACCAGCCGGGCCTTGTCCCGGTATCCGGCCAGTATCCGGTCGGCCTGTTGCATGTCCTGCTGTGTCAAAGGATTATAGGAAATCAGCACCAAATCGGCTGTGAGAATTTCTTTCAGGTTGTCATCCATGTGGCGGTCCAGGGACTCCCGGAAGGACTGGATGGCGATAAACCCGGCCAGTCCCAGGGCCAGGTTCAGAATAAAAAACAGGGAAAACCCCTTGTGTGTGATCAGTTCCTTAAACGCCGTCCGTATACAAAACATCAGGACAGCACCCCCCGTTCAAGGGTGAACGTACTGCGGCACCGGTCGGCCAGGGAAGAATTGTGGGTTACCAGGATCAGGCTTTTATTTTCGGTTTCCACCAGATTAAACAGCAAATCAGCCACTGTTTCGCCGGTGGCCGTATCCAGGTTACCCGTGGGTTCGTCGGCCAGGATCAAGGAGGGTTTGACGATCAAGGCACGGGCGATGGCCACCCGCTGGCATTCTCCGCCGGACAAGGCGCCGGGCAGGTGGTGCCGCCGGGGGGAGAGACCCACCATTTCCAGCATGGCATGGGTTTGTTTCTCAATGTCCGGGGCCTTGAGGATTTCCAAGGGCAGGCTGATGTTCTCCTGTGCCGTCAAATGGGGCATGAGGTGAAACTGCTGGAAAATAATCCCGATTTTCTCTGCCCGGAACCGGGCCAGCCGGTCTTCATTCATGGTGGACAGGTTTTCGCCGTCCAGGATGATATCGCCGCTATCCGGGCGGTCCAGACCGGCAATCAGGGACAAAAGGGTGGTCTTGCCCGAGCCGGACTGGCCGATGACGGCATAGGTCCGGCCGGGCGTGACCTGGAGGTTCACATCATTCAGGACCTGGATCATACCGGTTCCCGGAGAATAAAAAGACTTGCAAAGATGATTAATTTCCAGTCCCATCACGGCTCCTGAATCTGTTTTAAAATAAAAGGCAATACGGTTTTTGCGATTTGTTGATGCCCTGCCCGGTTGGGATGAATCCCGTCGGGCTGGTTCATGTCCGACCTGCCCCCTACCCCTTTAAGGAGAAAAGGAATCCGAACAATTTCGTGGTCATCGGCCAGTGTGGTAAATACCTGTTTGAAATCATCGGCATATTCCGGCCCATAATTGGGGGGAATTTGCATACCGGCCAGGATGACTTGCATGTTGTTGTTTTTTGCAAATGTAATAGCCTGGCCCAGGTTCTCTTCCATATTTCCCACAGACAGCCCCCTTAAGCCGTCATTGGCCCCCAGAGCCAGTACCAGAATATCAGGAGCGGCTTTCCGGAACCATTTAAGCCGGGAAAGGGCACTGGCCGTAGTCGAACCGCTGATGCTGCCGTTCATGATCTCGACATGATGTATCCCGAGCGATTCAAGTTTCTGTCCCAACAGGGCCGGATAGGCGTCCTCCTGGGCGATCCCGTACCCGGCGGTAATGGAATCTCCCAGGAACAAAATTTTTATTTTTGGATTTCCCCATACTCTCGGAAACATGCCCGGCATAACACCTCCCCAGACCATTAAAACCAGCAAGACTGTTACATATCGTTTTTTCATACTCACTTTCCAATGTCATACAATTAAGCACTGAATATTTTATTTTACCATGAAGGACATGAAGCGCATGAAGAATATATACCAAAAAAGAAATCTTCATGTCCTTCATGGTTTAATCAGCAATGATGCCATATCTAAAGTCATCAGTCCAGCTGATGCGGTACTTTAACAGCAATTCTAAATATGAAGCAGTTCATTTGAAAGACACGAAGACACAAAGATTTTATTTTATGACCCTTTGTGCCTTCGTGTCTTTGTGAGAGAATAAATTTAGAACTGCTGGTGCTTATGCCTTAACCATTGAAATTTTTCCGGCATCAGTGTAGAAAACAGGTCAATTAA
>DATFIL010000079.1:0-3315 GCA_035270145.1 Desulfobacter sp.
AACATTGAAAGAAATCAAAACTCCTTTGGATCTATAAAACCGGCAAGGCCCGGGATATCATCCAGGGCAAAAACCGGGGGAGATGGTTTTTCCGTGTTCCCCGGCACCCTGTCGCACACCAGGGCACAAACCGTTTCCACATGCGCAAACAATGGTGTTTTACCCACACATTGCCGCCAGATTTCGATTTTGGGATAAGGTCCTGAAATCCATCCTTCAATGAGAACAAGGTCTGCATGACAGTAATAGGTCTGGATCAATTTTTCGGGCCGGATGAAATCAGAGGCCGGAAAATATAAGGCGGCCATTTTAGCGTTGACCATGGCGGCGGGACAGGCGCCTGCTTGCCTGTGTACATGGGAATCCTTGCCCGGTTTGTCCAGTTCATAAGCGTGGCTGGAGTGTTTCAATGTGCCGACACACAGGCCTTTTCCAGTGAAATGGCGCACCAGCGCCGCCACCAGCGTGGTTTTACCGGAACCGGGCTGGCCGATAATTTGGACAATGCTCTGCATGGGGCTGTCCCTTAAACGGCATCTTATTCTTTTGGATCGTTTTGACTGGGATCCACAGTCTCATAATAGGTGCCCAGAGCACAGGGCCGGCACAAGATCCGGTTGTTTTTAAAAACTTCTTTTTTATCCCTGACGACAATGCCGCACCGGTCACAGACAGCCTTGAACCGTGTGGGACCGGGCATGTCCGATGCCGGAACATCGACCTTTACCTGGGAAACCGTAAACAAATCTGAATCATCCATGATTTTGTAAGCTTCAAGCTGGGCCAGCCTTGGATCTTCAATGTGGGGCATCAGTTTCGGGGCAAGGTCCCGGGCTGTTTCCGTGGAAACGATTCTGAACGCCTTCCCTGTTTCAAGGTTCACAAAGGTAGCAGCCATGATACCGTTGTCAATGAATTTTAAGGACCGTCGGCCAAGCTTTACCCCTGTAACATAGGAAATGGCGTCCGTGGCACACCGGTCCATCTCCACATATACAATGATTTTTTTGATCTGTGGCAGTGTTGACGGTTCATCCAGGCCAATGAGCCGGCACCCGAGCATCGCCATGCGCACCCCGATCACCTGACCGGCGCACAGATGACCGTGTGCCTGTGCCGATCCTTCAAGCAGTGTATTAAAATCTTTCAACGCCCCCCCGGCATTTTTCTTTAAAAACTGGATTATCGCGTATCATCTTTTTAACAACTTTTCAGGCGTACATCAAATGGGGAAGAAACAAAATAATGGCGGGAAAGGCAATAAGAATGATAACCCCGATAATCAAGGCAATCAGAAACGGGGTAATACCCTTGAATATTTTTTCCAGGGCCACGTTATGGGACAACACGTTTTTGGCCACCCCATACACAACATAGACATTGATACCCACAGGCGGTGTAATAACCCCCATCTCCGTGACCATCACAATGATAATGCCAAACCAGATGGGGTCATACCCCAGCTCCATGACCACCGGAAAAAATATGGGAACGGTGAGCGTAACAAAAGCCAGGGCATCCATAAAACAGCCGCCCATAAAATAGATAAAAATGATCACGGCAATGACCAGGGCCGGCGCCATATTAAGTCCGCTCACCCAGGATGCAATCTCAAATGGGATCCGTGTCACGGCCAGGAATTTGCCGAAGATAACGGCGCCTGCGATCAGCATTAAAACCATGCAGGAGGTGGTCAATGTTTCCATTAAGGATTTTACGAACCCCTTCCAGGTGAGTTGACGTTTGATCACCGCAATAAGCAGTACACCAAAAGCGCCTACGGACGCAGCTTCCGTGGGGGTAAACAGTCCGTAGAAAATGCCGCCCACCACCAGGGCAAAAATCATCAGGGTTTCGCTAAGGCCCAAAAGCGCTTTGAGCCGCTCTGCCCAGGAGAATCTTTCCCCGGCAGGCCCGGCGTTTTCGTCAATAAGACAAGTGATAAACACAGCGCTGATAAAAAGCATGGTAACAAGAAGCGCCGGAAATATGCCGGCCACAAAAAGCTGGCCAATGGATTGCTCCGTTAAAATGCCGTAGATGATCAGCACCACGGACGGGGGCATGATCATGCCGATGCCGCCGCCCGAGGCCACAGAGCCCGTGGCCAGGGCATCGTCATAGTTGAACCGTTTCATTTCGGGCAATCCCACTGTTGCCATGGTGGCGGCCGTGGCCGGACTTGAGCCGCATACGGCCCCGAATGCCGTACAGGCGGTTACTGTTGCCATGGCAAGGCCTCCGCGCACGCTGCCCAGAAACGTATACCCGGCGGAATAGAGCCGCTTGGATATGCCGGAGTTGAATCCGAGCTGCCCCATGAGAATGAACAGCGGAATAGTGGTCAGATCATAGGAGGCAAAGGTTTCATAGATATTTCTGGATAAAAGCACAAGCCCGGCATCCGGGCTTGTCATTATTGAAAATCCCAAAAACCCCACCAGGGCCATAACAAACGCAACCGGCATCTGGGTCATGAACATGAGAATCATGACGGCAATGCCGACGATTCCTGCAAGAACGGGGCTCATCTGGTTGTGCCTTTTCTTAATTGGTTGACGGTGCTAACAATCTGCTGAAGAATGGTGCCTGAAAAAAAAGCAAGGCTCACAGCCAGGAAAAGAACAATATAATGCAGCGGGAATTCCAGGTTCATGGAAACTTCGCCGGCCTGCTGCATGTCTTTGGTATAGACAAACATCTGCCAGGCAACCACTGAAAAAAGAATCAACGTCAGGGTCCGGGTAAACAGGTCCAGGAGCAGGCGCATCCTGCGGGGCAAAAAACGGGTGATGATCTCCACACCCACATGACCACCGACTTTATAGGTATGCGGCAGGGCTGCTGCAGTAACCGCAACTGCCAGAAATCCCACAATCTCCACAGATCCGAAAATGGGATGTTTGAAAAAACGACCTGCCACATCAACCACGGTAATGAGCATCATCAGCGTCAATGCAAGGGCTCCGGCAGATTTGAGCAGGTCGGAAACAAGGTTTAAAAAGCGGTCCAGCAACTTCATACTATAAGCCTTTAGGCCGTGAAACCCAATCCTTTAGGTTTGGGATATGAGTTTTGCTTTAGCAAGCACGGCCTTACTTTAATGGCCTGTCACAGGGCATCCTTGTTATGAAAAATTAAGATCTGCCCATATCTGCCATAACTGTATCAGGAAATCTTAATATAGGACTGCCCTTTTTTTGTCAAGGTATTGCAGCTGATACGTTTTTTGCTATAAATGACCTATTTTGCCGCAAATGTCTGGAAGAATTTTTGGGAGGTTGATCATAATTTCGGTCACTTTGCGCTACCCTT
>DATFIL010000080.1:0-7180 GCA_035270145.1 Desulfobacter sp.
CCTCATAACGGAAGGGTTTTTCATTCATGTTGACAATGTGTACATCTTCATACACGCCCTTTTCCTTGGCAACAGCAGCAAAATCAGGGCTTAGATCAAAACCAATAATGCTTTTGAACCCGCCGGCATTCAGTGCTTCACCAGTCAGTCCGCTGCCGCAACCCGCATCGCATACGGTGCCGTCAACTTGCTTGTATTCTTTTAACAGTGCCGTGGCTTTTTCCGGTGCGTCATAATCCCAGCTTTTTACTGAGTCTTCGTAGTCTTTGCCCCACTTGTTGTAATATTCTTCAACTTCATCAGCTGTCTGGCTACCCTCTGCAAACCATTTGTCTTCACCTAATTTTGTTTTTTCTAATGTCAAAATATACTCCTTAATTTTGGGTTAGCGGATCGATTTGTTTTTTCACCCGCCGTTATTTCAAATTCCATAAAATCAACGTAATTGTAACTTTGATTTTTAAATGTTTAATTTTAACGATACATAGCTTATAGCCTCTTTACTACAAGGTCAAGAAAAAAATGCATCGAGCACGATATATTTAATTTGTGTTAGGTTCGGTTTTAGGTTGCCACTATCGGTATCCATTGTGGATTCAGCGTAAGAACGCCGTATCGCTTACAGGAAATCAAGGTACTAGTATAATGGAATAATTGTTCAGATATATGATTTTTATATTGCTTTAAATAAAACAAACTACATCGGGGCCGATATATTGAGTTGAAACTAATTTAGTCAAGGAAAGGTGCTATTCAACAGCTTTCATTCAGTAACTCTGACGGCCCATACGCGAATGCATTTAAGGCCCATGCTCAAAATAAAATCGCTCATCTGCTTGTCTTTTAAGCCGCCTTCGGCGTTACGCCAAAGGATACATATTCTAATATGCCGCCGTTGGCGTGCCTTGATGGCGACGTAAAATCCGGCGCATCTGTGGCAGATTTAATTCTGATCATGGGCCTAACTTCCAACAATTCCAATAAATAAATTGATTTTTATCTGATTTTTTGGCATGTTGCTGTCCGCAGAAACACAAGATAAAACCATTTGAGGTTAGATATAATAATGAACACAAAACGACTGATGCTGGGAAACGAAGCATTGGCTTATGGGTTGCTGAAAAACGGCTGCCAGATGGCCTGCGCCTACCCCGGCACCCCTTCTTCGGAAATTTTGTCCGCTGTTGTTTCCCTGAAAAAAGAGATGGATCTTAATATTTACGCCCAGTGGGCCGTGAATGAAAAAGTGGCATTTGAAACCGCTTACGCCGGAGCTCAGGCAGGGCTTAGAACCGCGGTTGCCATGAAACAGGTTGGACTGAACGTGGCTGCTGACCCTTTGATGAGTTCCGTATACTTAGGCGTCAAAGGCGGATTTGTAGTGATCAGTGCCGATGATCCGGGCCCTCACTCATCCCAGACCGAACAGGATTCACGCCTGATGGCTGTTATGGCCAAATTGCCGGTGCTGGATCCGGATTCCCCGGCCCAGGCTGACGCGCTTGCCGGTATTGCTTTTGAACTGTCCGAAGCCTTTGAGATTCCGGTGATGCTGCGGCCGACCACCCGGGTGTGTCACTCCCGCCAGAGCATGGACGTGAAAAAGATTGAAATGACGCTGCGCCAGGCAGCTTTTGAAAAAAATCCGGGCAGATGGGCGGCAACACCAAAATTCCGGCTCCAGCTTCACAAAGAACTGGAGGCCAAACTTGCAAAAATTGCAGACTACGAACCCACCCGCCCCCGGCTGGTATCCGGCACGGCCGCAGGTACCGGACAGGCTATTGTTGTCGCAGGTGTGGCGGCTGCCAATGCCAGGGATATTATCAAAGAAAGAAATCTGGACATTCCTGTGTACCAGGTGGTCCAACCCTTCCCCCTTCACAAGGCTTTTATCGATGAGATGGACGGCTACGACGAAATCCTGGTGCTGGAAGAAACCTGGGGCGTTATTGAGATGCAGCTGGCAGACAAAACGCGCGTCAAGGGTAAAAATACGGGCTTTATCTCCCCGGTGGGGGAACTGTTGCCCGAAAATATAGAAGAACGGATCTGCGCCTTTACCGGTGTAGATTATCAGGCGCCGCAGATTACCATGCTGCCGGGGCGGCGGCCTACCCTGTGCGCAGGCTGTCCCCACCGGGCCAGCTTTTATGCCATTAAAAAAGTCGCGCCCAAGGGCATCTTCACCAGCGACATCGGATGCTATACACTGGGCTGCAACCTCGGTGCCGTGGACACAGTCACCTGCATGGGTGCAGGCATCAGCCAAGCTGCGGGGTTTACCATTGCCTATGCTGAAAATGAGAAGCAACCGCCCGTTTTTTCCACCATTGGCGACTCTACCTTTTTCCATTCCGGTATTACCGGATTGGTTGAAACCGTTACCAAAAAAATCCCTTATGTTCTGGTGATTCTGGACAACCGGACCACGGCCATGACCGGGCACCAGCCCACACCGGCCTCGGGCCGGGACGCATCCGGAGATCCCTGCATTGCCGTGAATATTCCTGCCATTGTCAAAGGCTGCGGGGTGACTTTTATTAAAACCGCAGACCCATATGATCTGCCGGCATTTATCGAAATTCTCAAAGAGGCAAAAGCGTATTGCCAAGAAAACGGACCTGCCGTGGTTATTGCCGAACATCCCTGTCTGCTTGACATGGACAAGGCCGAACTCAATGCATCCTTTAAACGCGTGGTTGTGAATACGGATGTGTGTGACGGCTGCGGATATTGCGTAAGCCAGTTTGAATGCCCGGCCCTGAGCATGGATCAAGAGACTGAACAGGTCCGCATTGACCCCGGCCTTTGCACCGGATGCGCCGTATGTTCATTTGTCTGCCCCAAGGGCGCACTTGTTCTTGAAAACCAGGAGTAAATATTATGTCAAATAATCAGCAGATTATCATTTCAGGTCTGGGTGGCCAGGGCATTCTTTTTATTACAAAACTGCTTGCAGGCGCTGCCATGGCCGACAATCTTCCCGTACTTACATCGGAAACCCACGGCATGGCCCAGCGGGGTGGAAATGTCATTTCCTATCTTAAAATCGGTGATTTTTCAGGCCCGCTGATCCGGCCTGCTACTGCAGATGCCCTGATTGCTCTGAAAGCCGAAAGCTTTGCCCACCATTCCTATTTCCTCAAACCCGGGGGGCTGGCCGTGGTGAACAGCCCCGATTCTGTTGAAGATGACAGATATCGGGTCTTTTCTGGAGATGCCACCGCCCTGGCTGAAGAGGCGGGCAATATACGCAGCGAAAATGTAGCCATGCTGGGATTTTTCCTGGGCGCCATGAAAGATGACACCAGTGTATTCAACCCGGACAGCCTTTCCCGCATGATCAAGGAGAAGTTCCAGGCAAAACCTGCAGTGGCGGCAAATGTATTGAGCCTGCTTAAGTCAGGCATGCAACTATACGAAAAAAGGTAGATTAATGAGCTTCATCCCTTTAAACATAACCGACGAACAGATAGCAGATATTCAGGCGCAGGGTCTGAAATGGACCGTGTCCCACGCCTATAACAACAGCCCCTATTACAAAAAAAAGCTCGAAAATGCAGGGTGTCGGCCCGAAGACATTAAAAGCCTTGATGATCTCGAAAACCTGCCCTTTACGGACAAGCAAGATTTTCTTGAGGACTATCCATTTCCCTTACGGGCTGCGCCAATGTCCGATATTGTACGAATCCACGGATCTTCCGGGACCACAGGTAAAAGAAAAATTTTGTGCTACACAAAAGAGGATGTGGACAACTGGGCCAATATTTTTGCCCGGTGCTATGAACTGGCCGGTGTCACCAAAGTGGACCGGGTTCAGATTGCCGTGGGCTACGGGCTTTGGACTGCAGGTGTCGGTTTTCAGAACGGGTGCGAGCGGCTAGGTGCTATAGCCGTACCTTTAGGGCCTGCCAACGTGGACATGCACATTGATATGCTTTTGGATCTTGAATCCACGGTATTCTGCGCCACTGCTTCCATGGGGCTTCTTATATCCGAAGAGATTGAAAAGCGTAAACTCATGGATAAAATTAAAATTAAAACCATGATTTTAGGCGCCGAGCGCCACAGTACGTCCATGCGTAAACGTATCCAGGAGATCACCGGAGCTAACCATATCCATGACATCTATGGCATGACCGAGCTTTACGGACCCGGCACCGGCCTTGATTGCACAGAACACGCAGGAATTCATTACTGGGCGGACTATTTTATTTTTGAAGTGATTGATCCGGTGACCCTGAAACCGGTTCCCGTCGGGGACGAAGGCGAGCTTGTGGTCACCACCCTGAAAAAACAGGGCACCCCTTTAATCCGCTACCGAACCCATGATGTCACCCGGCTGATTCCCGGGGCCTGTGCCTGCGGCAACCCCTTCCCCCGGCATGCCAGGATTTCCGGCCGTACTGACGACATGTTTATTTTCAGGGCCGTAAACATTTATCCCAGTCAGATTGATCATATACTAAGCGGCATTGACGGGGTGGGCAGCGAGTACCAGATCCACCTGCGTCAGGATGCCGACGGTAGGGATTACATGACCATCCGGGTGGAGCGCACCAAAGATGCCGCTGCAGCAGAAGACACCGGCCTGGCCGACAAGGTGTCCAAGCAGATCCGTAAGAAACTGCTGATCAGATCCCGGGTTGAAATTGTGGATTACGGCCATCTGCCCCGGACAGAAAAAAAGAGCAAACGGGTGTTTGACAACCGCCCATCTAAATAACTTTACGACTCCCTGCGGGGAAAGACAAAGGAGTTCAAATGAAAAAAATATCATTGTTTTTTTGTGTTCTGGCAGCGGTTGCCCTTGTTTCCGGAACAGTTCCTGTAACGGCGCAGGCCAAAAAAGTCCGCCTGAACTATGCCAATTTTCCCCCTGCACCCACCTTTCCCTGCGTACAGATGGAAAGATGGAAAACCGAAATTGAGAAACGCACTGACGGCGCCGTTGGCATCAACACCTTTCCCGGCGGCACGCTTTTGGGTGCCAAAGACATGATGGACGGGGTCATCAACGGCCAAGCCGACATCGGCTGTATCTGCATGGCTTACCAGCCCGGCCGTTTCACCGTAACCAATGCCACAAGTCTGCCCCTGGAAATCCCCGATGCCAAAACCGGCAGCCTTGTGCTGTTGGACCTGTACAATAAATACCAGCCCAAAGCCTTTGACAAGGTCAAGGTTTTGACCATGTTTGTCACAGCCCCTGCCAACATCATGTCCAAGGCGCCGGTGGCCGAGCTTTCCGATCTCAAGGGGCTGGATCTGCGTGCCTCCGGCGGTGCGGCCCAGATTCTTAAATCCTGGGGGGCCAATCAGGTGGGTATGCCCATGTCCGACACCCCCGAAGCCCTGCAAAAAGGTGTGGTCAAGGGACTTTTTTCCTCTTTGGAGGTGATGAAGGATCTCAAATTTGCTGAAATCTGCAAATATATCACCATCACCGATACTGTGATCTATCCCTTTGCCGTGATCATGAATAAAAATGCCTGGGCCAAGCTGCCCGACAATGTAAAACAGGTCATGGACGGCATGATCGAGGAACAGGCTGCCTGGACCGGTGAATACATGGACCGGCATGTCAGCGATGCCATTGCCTGGTCAAAGAAAGAGCACCAGGTTGAAGTGATTCGGCTTTCACCTGAGAAAAAGGTTGAGTGGAATGCACCACTTGCGCCTATTACGGAAAACTGGATTAAAACGGCCGAAGAAAAAGGGCTGCCCGGAGATCAGATTGTAAAAGATATCAAAGACCTAATCGTAAAACGCACCGCAAAATAGCTATTCACCCATGGAAACCATTGAAAAAATAAGCGACATCCTGAATCGATGCGCCGGGATCATTGCCGGGACCATCCTGGTGTTCATGATTCTTTTGACCATGAGCAATATTGTGCTGCGCAGGGTCTGGGTGCCCATCCGGGGCACCTATGAAATTATGGGATTTGCGGGGGCTGTGGTCACGGCCCTTGCCATGGGGTTTACCCAGAAGAAAAGAGAGCACATCCATGTGGGCATTCTGGTCAGCCGGTTTCCGCGGAGCGTCAAAAAGGCTGTATTTGCCGTGAACAATGGACTATGCACCCTTTTTTTTCTTGTGGCCGCCTGGTTTGTGTGCAGGCGGGGGATGACCCTTCTTGAAACCGGCGAGGTATCCGAAACCCTTAGAATGGTTTATTATCCCTTTGCCTTTGTCGTGGCATTCGGCTGTTTTCTGCTGGCGGCCATGCTGTTTATTGATTTGCTTAAATTGTTTTTTCAAAAGGATTTCAAATGAGTCTGGCCCTGGTGGGTATCCTCGGCATTGCCATCCTGATGCTGCTGCTGTTCGTGTTCGGCATGCCTGTTAGCTTTGCCATGGCCCTGGTGGGCTTTGGCGGCTTTTCCTATATTCTCAACCTTAATGCCGGTTTAAACATGGTCAGCCAGGAGTTCTGGTCGGTGTTTTCCAATTACGGGCTCACTGTAATTCCGCTGTTTGTGTTCATGGGACAGATTGCCTTTTATTCCGGGGTCAACGAACGCCTTTATCAGGCGGCATATAAGTGGGTCGGCCATATCCGGGGCGGCATTGCCATGGCCACCATTATGGCCTGCGCCGCCTTTGCCGCCATCTGCGGGTCCAATACCGCCACAGCAGCCACCATGACCACGGTGGCATTTCCCCAGATGTCCAATTTCAGGTACAAGCCCATGCTTTCGTGTGGGGCCATTGCCTGCGGCTCTACCCTGGGGGTTGTCATCCCGCCGTCCGTGGTGCTGATCATCATCGGCCTTTCCACGGAACAGTCCATTGCACGGCTTTTTTACGGCGGTATCGGGGCGGGCCTTCTTTTGTGCCTGCTGATGCTGCTCACGGTGTCTGTGGTATGTCGTTTGAATCCCGAATGGGGGCCGGCCGGCCCAAAGTCGAGTTTTCGCGAGCGCATCCGGTCTCTTTCCGGCGCCATTGAGATGCTGATTCTGTTTTTTCTGATCATGACCGGGCTGTATGCCGGATACTTTACGCCGTCCGAGGCGGGTGGGGCAGGGGCCTTTTTCGCCGTGGTCATCAGCCTGGTCCAGCGGACGCTCTCCTGGGAAAATTTCAAAAAGGCCGTCATGGATACCCTGCGGGTGTCCTGCATGGTCATCATGCTTATTGCAGGGGCCATGATCCTGGGTAAATTTTTAA
>DATFIL010000081.1:0-2337 GCA_035270145.1 Desulfobacter sp.
CCCTGCCCTGGCAGTCCCCAGGGTGCTGGACGATATGGATCTCAGTCTTGATGATATCGAGGTTTTTGAATTTCACGAGGCGTTTGCCGGTCAAATGCTCACTGTTCTGAAGGCCCTGGCCAGCGACGAGTTTGCCAAAGAACGGCTGAACCGTAAAAAAGCTGTCGGCAAAGTGCCTTACGATGCACTCAACAGCTGGGGCGGATCACTTTCAATTGGCCACCCATTTGGAGCCACGGGTGTTCGGCTTGTAACAACTGCTGCCGACCGCCTCATTGAAAGCAATGGGAAATACGCATTGATAGCAGCCTGCGCCGCAGGAGGACAGGGCCACGCGATGGTTATTGAGAGGTTTGAATAGTGAGATATGAGATGTTAGGTGCAATTGAAAATCCCCTCTTGAGAGGGGACAGATGAATGAGCGTTCAGCGAGTTCATCAGGGGTGTGTTCGCCTTTTGAAGAAACGATTTACAACAACTTTAAAGCATTGAAACCATGGCTAAGAAAAAAAATATTCTGAAAGAAGAAGTTATTGACGGCGTCATGATTGTCACGCTCGACACGCCCGGTGAAAAAGTGAATAAATTGGATGAGAAACTTATCGAGGAGTTTTCATCACTTCTGGATTCAATTGAAGAGAACAGCGACATAAATGGGGCTGTCTTGCTAAGTGGAAAAGAGAACAATTTCATTGCAGGGGCAGACATCGAAATGTTCAAGACCCGCGATACGGCTGAAGAGCTTTCAGAGCTTAGCTGGACGGGTCATGAGATTTTGCTTCGGGTCGAAAATTTCCCAAAACCAATTATAGCCGGAATTCACGGTTCGTGCATGGGCGGAGGTACAGAGCTGGCGCTTGCCTGTCACTACCGCCTCGTTTCTGACCATTCCGATACTAAAATTGGGCTGCCTGAAGTGAAACTGGGGCTTCTGCCGGGTATGGGCGGTACGCAGCGTCTTCCAAGGCTCATCGGGATTCAAAAATCACTTCCCTATCTTTTAACCGGCAAGAATATGTATTCACGCCAGGCCAGACGAACCGGCTTTGCTGATGAAGTTGTTCATCGCCATGCGCTTAAAGATGCCGGAATTAAAGCAGTTGAAAAACTTTCTCAAAAATCTGCAAGGCATCCGGACAAACGCTCGCTGCCGGAAAAACTGCTCGAGAGTAATCCGTTGACACGAAAAATTATCTTCTCACAGGCAAGAAAAAAGACGCAGGGTCAGACAAAAGGCAACTATCCCGCTCCTTTCAAAATTATTGATGCCGTTGAGTACGGATTCAATAACGGGTTTAAGAAAGGCATTAAGAATGAGTCGAAGCTTTTTGGTGATCTTGCCGTAACGCCTGAGTCACGCGCCCTGGTTCAGCTTTTCTTTGCCATGAACGAAGCGAAGAAAAACCCGATGGAGGATAAGAAAAATGACATCAACAAGATCGGTGTTTTAGGTGCCGGTCTGATGGGATCTGGTATCGCACAGGTCAGTATTGAAGATGGATTTCATGTGTGGCTGAAAGATCAGACCATGGAAAATGCCGTGAAGGGTGAGTCGGGGATAGAAGAGGATCTCGAAAAGAAAGTGAACAAGAAAATTATCTCCTCTTTCGAAAAAGATGAACAGATCAGCCGCATTCACCCAACAACCAGCTATGATAATTTCGACCAGCTGGGTCTTGTGATCGAAGCGGTCTTTGAAGATCTCGACCTGAAACAGTCAATCGTAAAAGAGGTTGAGTCTAACAGTTCAGAGCACACAATTTTTGCATCCAATACCTCTTCGCTGCCAATCAGCGATATTGCGGCAAAAGCTGATCGCCCCGAATTGATACTTGGAATGCACTACTTCTCCCCTGTTCAAAAGATGCCGCTTTTGGAAATCATCAAAACAGATAAAACGGCTGACTGGGTTATTGCCACCGCATACGATGTGGGACTACGTCAGGGTAAAACCGTGATTGTTGTTAATGACGGCCCGGGCTTTTACACAACCCGAATATTGGCTCCATTTATAAACGAGGCGCTGTTAATGCTGGAGGAAGGTGCATCAATAGAACAGCTCGACAAAACCATGAAACAGTTCGGATTCCCGGTTGGCCCCGTTGCCCTGCTCGATGAAGTGGGCATTGATGTGGGTGCACACGTTGCCGGTGTATTGAGCGAAACATTTGAGGCTCGGGGAGCAAAAACAAGCAAGAAAGCAAAGGAGTTGGTTGATGCCGGCTATAAAGGCCGAAAGAATAAGAAGGGATTTTACAACTATGACGACGACAAAAAGAAAGATGTTAACAAGAAAGTATATGAGTATTTCGGGGGCGAAAAACGAAAAGAGTTCAA
>DATFIL010000082.1:0-6356 GCA_035270145.1 Desulfobacter sp.
GGGCGTCCCCCTGGTTTTTTATTATAAAATCATGGGTTAAAGACTGTCCTTCAAGCACTGGCTCAAATTCAAAAAAAGGGGCCACCGGCACGGCGACAGGGCCAGCCCAGACATAGGCCGGTCCCGCAAAAATAACCGAAAATGCAAAAATAATTATAAAATTAACGTATTTCATTCTTTTTTATCCATGTTTTTTTACCAACGAATAGAGAAAATAGCCTATTCGCCCCTTAAATTCAAGGTTCCACATTAATTGCAGATAAAAATCGGGATTACCAATTGGTCAGGTTCAGCAATTAGAGAAAAAAATTTTATTGACCTGACGGCAAAGCAAATTATCCATATCCAGAATCGTATGATCAATGCGCCGGACCGGAACCATTCCCATGAGTGCATTGGTCACAAACACGTACGGCAATGCGCAAAACGTTTCAACATCCATAGACGCCTGGGTTACACTGAAGCCTTTTTTTGCCATAATCTGCATTACGCACTTAAGCGTTATCCCATTGAGTACATGACTGGAAGCAGGTACGACCATATTTTTCCCATCCAGGGCCAGGATATTGCAGGTATTTGTTTCAGATACAGTGTTGTCTGAATTTAAAATCAGGGCTTCATCCGCGCCATTATCAAGGGCAAAGGCTCGCGCCAGGTCGTAGAACAGGTAATTCATAGTTTTATGGTCTGCCAAAAATGAGTGCCGGGCATTGGGAAAGGTAACCAGATCAAGGCCTTTTTTATTAAGCAGCTCAAGGCGGTGTACATAGGTGCGGATAAAGGCGGCAGCAAATACATGCCGCCCCGGCCGCTCATCCTTTGCCGCCACAAGCTTGACCGCGCAGCTCTTTTGTTCAAACCCGTTTTGAAAAATCAGCTGTCCGATAACTGATTCCCAGCAGATATCCGGCAAAGTTCCCCCAAACACAGATCCCCAGGATTTTTCCAGCCGCCGGATATGTTCGGGCAGTCGAATGGGAATTCCCGCGTCCACCCGGATGGTTTCAAATAGTCCGGCCCCGTATAAAACACCTGTGATATCAGCCGGCACCCGGGCAAGATTCTGGGGAACAAAGCTGCCGTTTACCCAGGCTATGATCGGTTTTTCAATATCTTGGACTGTCCCTTGTGCCAGGGTATCCATCAGGGTTTTTCCCTTGGCCAGAGTCTCTTCAAATTCTTTTTGGGGATCTGAATCATAGACCACACCGCCGCCTACGGAAAAATTCAGCTGCCCGTTATGGACCAGGGCAGTGCGAATAGCAATGGAGAGATCCATAGTGCCATGGAAGCTTAAGTATCCAATTGAACCGGTATATACATGGCGCTTTACAGGTTCGAGTGCGTCAATAATTTCCATGGCGCGGATCTTCGGACAACCGGTGATGGAGCCCCCTGGGAAGGCGGCCCGGAGCACGTCAGCGCAGGAGACACCCGCTTTCAGGCGACCTTCAACCACAGATACCAGATGAAACACATTGTCATAGGATGCCAAGCATTTGTGCCCTGTCACCTCCACCGAATCATGTTCTGTGACCCGGGACAAATCATTGCGCATCAGGTCCACAATCATGGTCAGTTCAGCATCATCTTTGGTGCTCAGAGATAAGATTTTGGCGATTTCCCTGTCCTGTTCAGGTGTGTTCCCCCGGGCAATGGTTCCCTTGATAGGCCGTGTCTCAACAGTCTGGTCTTCAACTTTAAGAAAACGTTCGGGCGACGTGGAGACCACCTGGTGGTCCCCGGCCTGGATAAAGGCGAAAAAGGGGGCGGGATTCTTTTCGAACAACTTTAAAAACAGGGCATAGGCATCACCGCTGAAACCGGTTTCAAAACGCTGTGAAAGATTGGCCTGGTAGATATCCCCCTGTCTTAAATGCTCAATAATCTGTGATACGGCTGACAGATATTCGGATTTGGCAAATGAAGAGACAAGTCCTGTGCCGTCAGCGCAGAAGGTGCCGGGCTGCCAGGACTGTTCAAGCCGATTTACAAAAATTCTTTCCCTGGCCAGGACATCTTTTTGTCCCCTATCCCGGTCAAACACCGGCAAACAGAGCCGGTTTTCACAGGTTTTTCGATCCTGGATCAAAATGACGGACGGGGCATACAGACAGATATCAGGCAAACCGTTACCCACACAGGTCTTGGGAAGGTCTTCGATTTTGTCTTTTAGATCATAAGCAAAATAGCCGAACAGACCGGCGGTCACAGGCAGATTGAATGTCTTATCAAACGAGGAAAATTTTTTAATCAGGGTATCAACCAGGTCGAAAGGGTCCTGTTCTGTTTCATGGCAGACAAAGTCCCCGGCTGAATTTTTGACTTTAATACAGATGGTGTTCCCAGTTCCTTTCATCGTCAGCCAGGGATCGACGGCAAGGATATGGTACCGGGCACAGTCTATATCAGATCCGGACAAAAGCACCACCGTACCCTCCTGCTGAGAAAATCGGGCAGCAGCATGCTCAAATGGCAGATCAAAATTTAAACCCCGGATCACAATGTCGGTGATCCGGGGCAAAAAAAATTTTTCAGACATTATCTGAGAAAAGGATTCATCCGCTTTTCATTGGCAATGGAGGTCTCAGGCCCATGTCCGGGATAGACAATGGTGTTTTCGTCCAAATTCAGTAATTTTGTTTTAATGGAAGATATCAGGGTGTCATAATCGCCGCCGGGAAGATCGGTGCGGCCGATTGAGCCCATAAAAAGGGAGTCTCCGACAAACAGGTGACCTGGCGTGTAAAGGCTGATGCCCCCAGGTGAATGCCCCGGGGTATGAATCACTTCAAAGGTAATATTGCCAAAGGTGATTGTGTCGCCGTCTTTGAGATGAATGTCGGCAGGCGGAGAATTTTCTGTCCCAAGACCGAACATGGCAGCATGCTTGGACAGGTCCAGGAGCATGGGTTCATCATCAGGATGAACGGCAATTTGAGCAGCTGTCGCGTCCTTCATTCTTTTGTTTGCCCCAACATGATCAAAATGACCATGGGTATTGATCAGATATTTCACCTTCAGTTCAGCCTTGGCAAGGGCCATGAGTATCTGGTCTGCATCATCGCCCGGGTCAATGACAGCGGCCTGTTTTGTCTCTTCACACCCGACAATATAGCAGTTTGCCATGATCGGGCCGACTTCAAGTTTTCGTATAATCAAAACATCCTCCTTGTTCTTCACATCATAACTCGCTTAAGGCTCATACTGGGCCCGGATACGGTCCAGCACCCCGTTGATGAACGGCCCGGAATCCCGGGCACCGAATTTTTTGCCGATTTCGACCGCCTCATTGATGGATACCGATGACGGAATATCCGACAAATTAAGCATCTCAAACACAGCAATACGCATGATATTTCTGTCCACTGCCGGCATACGGGATATTTTCCAGTTTTTGGCCGATTGCGCCAAAAGCGCGTCTATTTTTTCACGATTCTCCAACACCCCTTCCACGAGGGTTTGAAAAAAAAGACGTGAGGGCTTACTTAAATCTTCCCCGTGCTGTTCAAGAAAGTCATCCATTTCCGGCCGGGGATCGGTTTTATTCAGATCCAAGGCAAACAGGGCCTGCAGGGCCAGTTCCCGGGATTTACGCCTGTCACCCATGTTTTATTCCATAGTTGCGCACAGGTTTGCCATTTCAATAGCACCCATGGCCACATCAAA
The DNA here is from genome assembly GCA_035270145.1 of Desulfobacter sp. Taxonomy (GTDB): domain Bacteria; phylum Desulfobacterota; class Desulfobacteria; order Desulfobacterales; family Desulfobacteraceae; genus Desulfobacter. Next base: position 3,670 of record DATFIL010000082.1, read on the forward strand.
ACCCTTGTTACCGGCTTTTGTCCCGGCACGTTCAATGGCCTGTTCAATGGTTTCAGTGGTGAGAATACCAAACATCACCGGCACTTTGGCCTCAAGGCTGACAGAAGCAATACCCTTGGACACTTCGGCACACACATAATCATAATGGGTGGTGGCCCCACGGATCACGGCGCCTAGACAGATAATAGCGTCATATTTGTTCAAGGCAGCCATTTTAGCTGCTGCCAAAGGAATTTCAAAAGCCCCGGGCACCTTAACAATAGCAATATCCTGATCCCGTGCACCGCTTCTGATCAGACTATCCAACGCGCCTGACACAAGCTTGTCCACAATAAAATCATTGAACCTGGCGGCAACAATGCCAAATTTTTTGCCCTTGGCATCTAAATTGGCTTCAATTATCTGAGGCATATTTATTATCCTTATTTAATATGTAGTAGATGGCCCATCTTAGCTTGTTTACACTTCAAATAGCCCTGGTTGTAGGAATTGGGGGCGACTTCAATGGGTACCTGTTCCACAAGGCTCAGGCCGTAACCTTGAAGACCCACCATCTTCTTCGGGTTATTGGTGAGCAGACGCATTTTACGTACGCCCAGATCCACCAGCATCTGCGCGCCGACACCATAATCACGCAAGTCAGCGGAAAAGCCAAGAACCTCATTGGCCTGAACCGTATCCATGCCCTGGCGCTGGTATTCATAGGCTTTTAATTTGTTCACAAGGCCTATACCCCGGCCCTCCTGGCGTAAATACAGAATAACACCACAGCCTTCCTCGTCCACCATTTTCATGGCCCGGTGAAGCTGATCCTGGCAGTCGCAACGCAAAGAAGAAAAAATATCACCGGTCATGCATTCGGAATGCACCCGTACCAGAATATCCTTTTCCGGATCAATTTCACCTTTAACCAAGGCAATGTGGGTAAGATTGTCAATATCATTCTCATAAGCAATAATTCTGAACTCACCGCCCACCCGGGTGGGAATAATTGTCTCAGCTGCGCGTTTTACAAAACGTTCTGTTTTTAAGCGGTATTGAACCAGATCCGCGACCGTGCAGATGCCGATGCCGTGCTTTTTAGCAAATTCTTCAAGGGAAGGCATCCGGGCCATGGTACCGTCATCATCCATAATCTCACAGATGACACCGGCGGGCTTCATACCGGCAAGGCGTGCAAGATCCACAGAGCCTTCGGTCTGGCCGATGCGCACCATAACCCCGCCGTCCCGTGCCCGTAAAGGAAAAATATGGCCCGGTCGCGCAATATCCTGGGGGCCGGTCTCATCATCCACTGCCGTTAAAATAGTGGTAGCCCGGTCCGCAGCGGAGATACCGGTGGTCACACCGCGTTTGGCCTCAATGGAAACCGTAAACCCCGTCTCGTACTGGGAGGTGTTCTGCTCAACCATCATGGGAAGATCAAGCCTATCTGCAATACTTGAATCAAGGGACAGGCAGATGAGCCCCCGGCCATGCTTAGCCATAAAATTAATGGATTCCGGGGTTACGGCCTCGGCCGCCATGGTCAAATCCCCTTCGTTCTCCCTGTCCTCGTCATCCACCAGGATGACCATTTTTCCCTTTTTTATATCTTCAATCGCTTGTTCAATGGTTAAATGGGGCATTTTGTTATCCTTTACAAGAATCCGTTCCGGGCAAGAAATGACATACTGATGTCCACGTCGGCATCAGCACCGGCGTCATTAGCGCTCTTTGCGCTTTTCCCCTGCCCTGATAAAAATTTTTTCACATATTTTCCCAGCATATCCGTCTCAATATTGACGCGATCCCCTACGTTTTTAAATCCGATGGTTGTAATCTTTGCGGTATGGGGAATAATACTTACCGAAAAACCGTTGTCCCAACATTGGTTGATGGTCAGGCTGATTCCGTCAATGGCAACAGAGCCTTTTTCTATCATCTCATCAGCCAGGTTTTCCGGCACCTGGATGTCATATATGATGGCATTGCTCCGGGTCTCAATTTTTGAGATCATACCTGTGCCGTCTATGTGGCCTGATACCAGATGCCCGTCTATGCGGTCCGACAACTTCAGCGCCCGTTCAATATTGACCCGGGCCCCGGGTCCAATAGAATCAAATGTCGTGCGGGACACGGTTTCCGGTGCCATGTCCACCTTGAACTGCCCTTTGCCAAGGCTTACAGCGGTCAGGCAGGCCCCGTTCACGGCAATCGAATCCCCGATACCTGTACCGGAAAAATCCAGGTCACAGGCAATCACCAGAATTTTGCCCTCTCCATGGGTTTCCATGCGCCGTATGGTACCCAGACTTTCTATGATTCCAGTAAACAAAAGTTATCTCCCGCCGTTAATCAATCTATTCTGCGGTTCAATATAGCCTGTAATCAGCATATCGGAAGCGAACGGCCGGGTACTGACCCGGACCAGTTCAAACACGTCTTTTATCTTCTCCGGCCCCGATCCGTTGAACACCGGGATACCGTCATTTCCGCCCATAATTTTAGGGGCAATAAAATAGCAGACCTTGTTTACAATGCCTGCGGCCAGGGCCGATGCTGCCACACGCCCCCCGCCTTCAATCAGAAGGCTTGTGATGGACAGCTTTCTTAACCTAATCATCAGGTCATTTAAATCAAGCAAATTTTCACAAACCCGGCCTTCAAGAACCTGTACGCCCTTGTCTTTAAAACGCTGGATTTTG
>DATFIL010000083.1:0-5624 GCA_035270145.1 Desulfobacter sp.
TTTCCCCCGGTGTAATCAAGGGTTCGGATAATCAATTCTTTTTCTACCTGGGCCAAGGTCATGCCCACACGGATGGTCATCCGGGCCTCCCGGTCCTGGTTCCGGCTGACCCGATCGGGCAGGTTCCCGGTTCTAAGTACATCCTCTGTGGCGGAAATGACGGCACGCTGGATGGCATTTTTCAGTTCCCTGACATTGCCCGGCCAGGGATAGGCCTCAACGCAGTTAATAAAATCCGAAGACATACCCCGGATATTTTTTTTAAAATCGTCACAGGCGTGTTTGATAAAATGACTCACCAACAGAGGAATGTCGCCGTTGCGATCACGCAGAGGCGGCATTTCAATACGCAAGACATCCAGTCTGTAATACAGATCCTCTCTGAAGTTGCCCATCCGAACCTCATCTTCAAGATTTGCATTGGTGGCAGCTATCACCCGGGCATTGTTATTTTGACTATCCTGACTGCCGATCCTGGAAAATTTATTGGTCTCTAAAAGCCTCAGCAGGCTGACCTGCATCTTCTGATCAATGGTACCGATTTCGTCCAAAAACACCGTTCCATCTTCTGCTTGTTCAAAACACCCTTTCCTCAATTTAGAGGCCCCGGTAAAAGCGCCGGCCACATGTCCGAACAATTCGCTGGCCACTAGATCCTGGGGAAGGGAAGCAATATGAACCGGAATGCAAGGGGCCTGAACCCTGGCGCTGAGCTCATGAATTGCCTGGGCCACCAATTCTTTGCCCGTACCGGTTTCGCCTGAAATTAAGACAGGAATATCTGTGGCTGCGGCCTGGCGTATCTGCCGGTAGGTCTTCTGCATCACCGAGGACCTGCCGACCATGCTTTCAAAGGTGGTTTTCTCAGCCTCGGCCTTGAAAAGCATATTGGGACCCAATTGGGGTTTGGCCTGAATGGCTGATCCTATAAGCAGCTTGAGTTCCTCATTGCTGATGGGCAGGGTGGAATAGTGATAGGCCCCGGCCCGCAGCCCAAGATTGGCAAACTTCAGTGAGCCGGGTGTCATGAACAGCAAAATCTGGGTCTGGGGGCATTTGGCTGAAATTAACTCCAGGATATCCAGGGCATCTGACTGCTGGTTCCTGGCCATGGACCCGGAAAAAAGCATCAGATCAAACCGCTCTTTTTCAAACCGGTCCACAACGGTCTCAAGACTTCTCTCAAAGGCAATGCTGACCTGGTCTTCGTCAAACACCTCCTTGAACTGGGCTGCCAGTAACTTGCCCTTGTCTACGCAAAGGATACTGATGGGGTCGTCTGAGTTATCCATTTGCCTTCAGCATTTTTACCAAGACTGTCCAGGCGATGAAACACCAACTTATTGTAAATAATTTACACATTTTTTATCCCTCCTTTCCGGCCATATCTGACCGTCAGATTATAAATTATCATTAACAATCTGACATTTCAAGGCATAAAAAGTATCTAAAATATTACAAAAAAGCAACACCATGCTTTTGTTTAGACACAAATATGATATCCCCAAAAAAACCGTGCATAAATTATACATTTCTTTAGAACTTACATCTTTTACTCGATCATCGAGTTTTAGAAAGGCGGCGGTCTACATTTTGGTCTTAATCATATTTTGGGCCACACCAATTTCCGGTAGGTTGGGTTGAGGAACGAAACCCAACCTACGCAGTGGACGAAATTAGAACCAAGCCCTACATTTTTACCATAATGTGCCGAACCACCGTGTAATCTTCCAATCCATACATTGAAAGGTCTTTACCGTATCCGGACATTTTAAATCCCCCATGAGGCATCTCGGATGCATACATAAAATATGTATTAATCCATGTCACACCATACTGAAGTATGGATGATACTCGGTGCGCTTTTTCGATATCTTTAGTCCAGATAGAGGATGCCAGCCCATACTTGCAATCATTGGCCCATTCAATGGCCTGGTCGGTATCGCTGAAACGGGTGACGGACACCACCGGCCCGAAAATCTCCTCCTGAACCACCTCGTCATCCTGGCGGGCATCGACGATCAGGGTGGGTTCATAGAAATATCCGCGGTCTATTTTGTTGCCGCCGGCCACAACCTTCAGGTGTGAGACCTTTTTGGCGCGCTCAACAAAGCCGTGGACAATCTCCCGTTGTTCGGCAGAAATTAACGGCCCGATATCATTGACATCAATGCTTTTAACAGCCGCAGTCAGCTTTTCAACCACTTCCTGGTAGATATTGTCTTGAACATACAAACGACAGGCCGCAGTACAATCCTGCCCGGCATTGTAATATCCCCACAATTTTATATTTTCCACCAGATCATCGATATCGCAATCATCAAATGCAATAACCGGGGCCTTGCCCCCTAACTCCAGATGGGTGCGTTTTACATTGGATGTCGCAGAGGTCAGTACCTGTTTGCCGGTATTGACCGAACCGGTCACTGACACCATCTGAATTCTTTGATGCTCGGCAATATGTTTGCCGATAACACTGCCCTTGCCTGTTACAATATTTAGTACACCGGCAGGAAACAGCTCTTTAATATCTTCAACCAATGCAAGCATGGTCAGCGGTGTGCATTCGGACGGCTTGAATACCACCGTATTTCCGGCTGCCAGGGCCGGGGCGATTTTCCAGGCCGCCATCATCAAAGGATAGTTCCAAGGGGCAATTTGCCCCACCACACCCACTGGATCCCTGCGGATCATGCTGGTGAATCCTTCAAGATATTCCCCCGTGGCACTGCCGGACATGCAGCGGCAGGCACCTGCAAAAAACCGGAAATGATCGGAAATGGCCGGCATTTCTTCTTCCAGCATTTGCTGATAGGGTTTACCGCAGTTCAATGATTCAAGTTTTGCCAAAAGTTCCGCTTTTTCATCAATGCGATCGGCAAGTTTATACAAAACAGCAGCTCTGTCCGCAAAAGATTTTCTTTTCCAGGCCGGGAATGCTGCATTGGCCCCTTCCACCGCCAGATCGACCTGGGCTGTGCTTGCACATGGCACATCTATAATAAATTCAGTATTTTCCGGGCTGAAAAGAGCGGTTTTTTCCGCCTCTCCGTCCACAATATTTCCATCTATTAAAAGATGGACATCTATTTTTTCTTTTTCCATCACTTAGTCTCCTTGTTTCTTTCATCCATTGTCGCGATAATGCTGTCCCTTAAAATATCTACAATCCGATCAATGCCGGATTTATCGATAATTAACGGTGGAGATAATATGCATAAATTTTCATAGGGCCGGACAATAAGCCCTTTTTCCTGGCAAAATTCATCCACCCTTTGCGCAACAGCAATGTTTTCGCCCTCATCATCCGACACCACACATTCCACACACGCCATTAAGCAAACACCTCTGACATCGCCAACAATGGGAAACGCTTTGAGCTCCGCCAGGCGTTGCATGAAATAGGGGCCCACTTCCAGGACATTTTCATTTATGTTGTCCCGTTCCATGATTTCAAGATATTTCAAGGCAGCTGCACACGCCACCGGATGTCCGGAATAGGTAAATCCGTTTGTGTAATATGAATTCTGTTTTGCCGATGCCCCACTGATACGGCCCATCAGCTTTTCGGATATGATGGCAGCCCCCAATGGCTGATAGCCCGAAGAGATTCCTTTAGCCACGGTAATGATATCCGGCACAATATCGAAAACCTCTTCAGAGGCAAAATAGTGACCCAATCGCCCAAATGCCGTGACGACCTCGTCTGAGATATACAGCACATCATATTTTTTGCAGATATCCAACGTTTTTTTATGATACCCCGGCGGCGGAACAATCACACCGCCTGATCCCATGATAGGTTCAGCAATAAAACAGGCGGCTTTTTCCGGCCCAATCTCTAAAATCTTCTCTTCGAGTTCACGAACACGAAGATCGCAGAAATCCTCAACACTCATACCCGCATCTCTTTTATACGGATTGGGATCAGGGATGGAATGGACAATATCCGTGATGTAATTAAAGTAGCTTCGGTCACATTTTTTGCCGTTCAGCGAGGCACTTAAATAGGTACTGCCGTGATAGGCATTTTCACGATAAATAATATGTTTTTTTTCAGGCTGGTCCAGACAGTTAAAATAGTAATGAACAAACCGGATTGCCGATTCAACAGCCGTGGAGCCGCTGGTTGTAAACTGGAAGTGATTGAGATCACCTGGTGTTAACTGACTCAGTTTATGTGCAAGTTCAATGGATGGCGGGCTTGCCATGGCCCCAAAGGGCGTATAATACACCAGGCGAACACACTGCTCTGCAATGGCATCTGCCATCTCTTTATTTCCATATCCCAGATTCACACACCACATGCCTGAAATCGAATCAATGAATTTGTTGCCTTCATTGTCAAACACATGAATCCCTTTACCGGATTCAATAATCATCGACTTGGCATCACTGCCTAAATCCGACCATGGATGGATAACGTGCTTTTTATCTATTTCTGCAAGAGTCGCCTCTTCAGTTGCATAATTTATATTTTCTGCTTGTAAATTCATAATAGCCTTTTTTATACAAGTAAATTTTCCGAAACCTGCCCGCGCATACAATGATTGGACATCATGGATGATGCATATCCACCGGCATTGATAAAGACAAGCGGATCGCCCTCTTTAATCTGATCCGGCATGGAAAAGTTATCTTTCCAGACATCCAGGGATTCGTTGATATTGCCCACAATTGTCACAGGTTTCATTTTATCCGTTTTTTGCGTGGGAACCACAGGCTCGCAGGGCAGCCCATAAAACGTCGGTTCGATGGCCAGGTTAAATCCACCGTTCACACCGACAAAATCAGTATTGCGCTTTTTCTCGACCGTATTCACCTCTAAAACCAGAATACCACTATCCTTGGCAATATAATCCCCGGGTTCAACACAGACGGTGATGCCTTTGCCGCCGAAATGGGAATTGATAACCGACACCCAGACATCCAGATCCAATTGCTCGTCATCAATATCGTGGGGAACACCCAAACCACCGCCAAGGTTAACGAACGCCAGATCTTTTACCTTATCTAAAAACCAATGCGTTGCATCTAGAATCTCACTGAACAGGGATAGTTGATTGTTCAAATACCCGCATCCGGTATGAAAATGGATGGTATCCACAATAAAATTATGTTTTTCAGCAAGCTGCAACGCATCATCAAACTGCTCCCTGTAGATGCCGAACTTGGTGGTTTTATCGCCACTGTATTTCAGGGTTTCATTATCTCTGTAACCAATCCCCATTGCCGGGTTGACACGGATACCGATCTTTCGGTGGGAACAGAACTTGGCCAATCGCCGGATCGTGCTCAAGGAATCGCAGTTTAAAACCACATCCGGATTATCGGCCAAAAGCTTGAGTTCCTCATCTGTCATGGAGTTGGCCGTATATGAAATTTCATTGCAGTTGAAACCGCAGGAAAACGCATGTAACAATTCGCTGGGCGAACAGACATCCACACCGCATGCTGCCCCGTCTTTAATATATGTCAGAACAGGGGCAAATCGATTGGCTTTTATTGCATAAAAAATCTTATGGGCGTCCAGTTGATTTAACGCCTCATGAAGCCGCCCGATATTTTGTAACATGCGTTTTCCATTGTAAAAAAAAGCTGGTGTGCCGGTTGTACGGATTAAA
>DATFIL010000084.1:0-2282 GCA_035270145.1 Desulfobacter sp.
AATACAAGGAAAAACTGGTGGAAGCAGGACTTCTCATTTCAGGAACATCCCCGGATCACGACCTGGTGGAAATTGTGGAACTTAAAGATCACCCGTGGTTTTTGGGCTGCCAGTTTCATCCGGAATTCAAGTCCAAACCCATGGCGCCTCATCCACTTTTCAAGGCCTTTATCAAGGCGGCCCTGAAAAATAAAAAATGAATATAGATCACTTTTATGGCGGTGGCCTGGATAAGTTGGCAGCGGTTCTTTCAGACTATTTGCAGTCCTGATTGACGCATTGGGGAAACGCTATTTGGACCGGATTGATAAAAAAATACTGAATATTCTCCAGGAAAACGGGAAAATTACCAATGCCAAGCTGTCCCGGATGGTGGGGATTTCAGCACCTGCTACTAAAGAACGGGTAAGTCGTCTTGAAACAGCGGGTGTGATCTCCCATTTCACGGCAGTGGTAGATCCGGAAAAGGTCGGATTTTCCATCATGGTTATTGTCAGCATTACACTGAGCTTAAGCAAACTGTCTTCGGTGCCTTTGATCAAGGAAAAGTTTTCGGAACTTGAGGAGATTGTGGAGTGCTATCAGATTGCCGGTGCCCATGATTTCATTCTCAAGGTCATTGCAAAGGACATCAAGGCCTATGCTGAATTTATGAACCAAAAATTGACCCGGATACAGGGCATTCAGAGCATCCAGTCCTCATTTGTCATTGACAGCCTTAAGGACAAAAAGATTTTTGTTCTGGAAGCCGGGGATGACAGATGAAGTCTTAGGCCTATGATCAAGCCCAATTTAGGGTGTCTAAATTCGCTTTTTTAAATTATTCACTTTTTGGCACTCGCGATGTACCCATTGGACACATATTTTTTTACCACGAAGCGCACGAAGAACACGAAGGGTGATTGTACCCAGAGGTTTTATTCTTCGTGTTCTTCATGCGCTTCGTGGTTAACAAAATCAACTGCTGTCAAAATGAACCCCGCCTGAAGCTGAAGGCAAGGGGTTTAACCTTTAACAGCAATAATAAAGAGGAACAAAAAGCGGATTTTTTGACACCCAAGTCAGGTCAGCCTATGGCTGCTATTTTGTATTATTGGCAATGGTTCTTACGGATGCAATATTTTCCCAGTCATAATAGGTATTGATCATTTTTCCATCTTGCTCTTCTGTAATGCGAACGAACTGTTCACCGAGGAAAAAAGTAGCATCGGCATATTCCTTACCATCGTTTATTTGGCAGTGGATATCCTTTCGTAATTTACGCGATAAAGTGCCGTGAAGAGGCATGGATGCATATTCAAAGATTTTTTCCAATGTTGTTTTTTTCATGTTTGCTCCTTTGCAACGTGTTGATTTGAATTAAAAACACCTAAAGCCAGGTATTCTTAAAATATAGATTCTCATTCTTTCAATAAAAAAACAACATAAAAAAATATTTACATTTTTGTATTAAAATTAATTACATTTTTAGCGGTCATGGGCGAACTAAGGAATGAGACCGAAATAATTTGACCTGGGAGCGCGGGCGTCCCGCCCGCGCTCCCGGATATAGCAAAATGGGCAAGTTATTTAAGACCCGTTCCTAAGTACGCCTATGGTGTTGATGCTGGGTAAGATTTGGCTCAGCCGCTAATTTGTTTCTTCATCCGCTGTTGGCCTGCCGAATCCCCCCCCGCCGGGGCTCATGATACGGAACCGTTCGCCGGGTTGCGCCACGATTTCGTTTTTAGCGCCCATATAAATTGAAGTGCCGTCTTTTCTGATGAAAAGGTTGACGCCCTTTTGGCCGGATTCTCCGCCTTCCAGCCCGTAGGGAGCAAAGACCCGGCGTTCGGAAAGGATGGCCACATTAAGCGGCTCTAAAAATTCCACCTCACGTACCAACCCGTCCCCACCATTGAACCGTCCCCGACCCCCGGACCCCCGGCGGATGGAAAATTCCCTGAGAATTATGGGATACCGCCGCTCCAGGATCTCCGGATCGGTGATACGGGTGTTGGTCATGTGGGTATGGACCCCGGTCTGGCCGTGCCAGGTCGGGCCTGCCCCAGCACCGCCGGCGATGGTTTCGTAGTAGCCGAACCGGTCATTGCCAAAGGTAAAATTGTTCATGCAGCCCTGGGAAGCGGCGGCCACGCCAAACGCCTTGAGGACCACGTCGGTGATTCGCTGGGAGGTCAGCACGTTGCCCCCCACCACCGCCGCATCGGAAGCGGGGTCAAGCAGAGAACCCTTGGGGATATTGACGGTAATGGGGATAAGGCAGCCGTGGTTTAAAGGCA
>DATFIL010000085.1:0-7008 GCA_035270145.1 Desulfobacter sp.
GCGTTATTGCTTATGGCAGCAGGTATTGCAATTGTATGTGTACCCGGGTGTACGGATCAAAAAAAAGTTGAAGGAAAAGGCCATATCATCAAAGCCGGTACCGTGGAAATCAGCCGGGCCGACTTTGCCTGGGAACTGGAGGTTAAACAGGCCAACTATCCCTATGATATAAAAAACAGGCCCAATGAATACAATGCTATGGTTCTGGATCTTGTTTCTGATCTGTCTGATGAGGCTGTCTTGCTGGCGGCCGCCGCGGCCAAAGGGGTTGATGTCAGTGCCAACGAACTTGATGCTGCCATCGCCGAATTTAAGAACGACTATCCCGATGACAGCTTTGATCAGATGCTTCTTGAAAGAGCTATATCATATCCTGTCTGGAAAAAGAGGTTAAAAAAGGATTTGGTTATCCGGAAATTAATCATGCAGGATCTGGTTGCATCCCAGGAACTTTATCCCGAGGACATGATTGCCTTTTACGACCGCTTTGCGGGGCAGGAAGAAGGCCGGGGCAATAATAATCCAAAAATGATGGATGAAGAAGATTTACTGCTCAAGCTGCGGATGGAAAAAAGCCAGGAAGTCTTGGGAGAATGGTTGCAGGGTTTACAGGCCGGCTATCCTGTACACATTGACAGAGGGGCGTTAAGTACCTTTTTAATAAACGCTGAAAAGCAATAATACTCGATCATCGAGTAACAGCCATTGGGCTGATCTGATTTTTTTACCGTGGTTCAACTCACAACTTTCATTGTTTGTTGTGTCCGTCAGGACATGGCCGTTATACAGACTTTTTTATAAAAAAGGGTGGATGTATGGGGAAAAAACGAGACATAATTTTAATGGTTTTTATACTTGGGTTTTTCTGGGCGGTAAGTTGCTTGGCCCAAGAGGTGGTTGACCGGATAGTCGCCATTGTAAATGACGACATTGTCACCCTGTCCCAACTTGACATGGCAGCAGCCCCGTATCGGGAAAATATTGAGGCATCCCAGGAGTCTTCGGCCCGGAAAAAAGAGATGATGGCGCAAATGTACACCCAGGTCCTCAATCAACTGGTGGAAAACAGTTTGGTGCTCCAGGAAGCGGAACGAATGGGTATTACCGTGGATGACACGGATGTGGACAATGCTGTGGAAAATTTTAAACGAGAACACAATCTTGACCAGGAAAGCCTGGAACTCGGTCTGGCCGCCCAGGGCATGACCCTTGAGCAATACCGTGAAAGAATCAGGGAACAGATTCTCCAGAGCATGATCGTTTCAAGGGCTGTCCGTGCCAAGATCGTTATCACGGATGAGGAGATAAAAGATTATTACGACAGTCATTATCAGGAATTCAAAGGCAAGAAAACATATCATTTGAAAAATATAATCGTAAGAGATTCAACGGATCTTTCCACGGTCCAGGAAAAACTGGAAAACAAGGTTGCTTTTTCACAAGTTGCCAAAGACTATTCAATCGGCTCCAATGCCTCTTCCGGCGGTGAACTCGGTAAGTTTGACATATCAAGTTTCAGCGATGAAATCAAAAAAGCGCTTGAGGGGGTTGGCAAGGGTCAATACAGCAGACCCGTTGATATGGGGGATGCTTTTCAGATTCTTTATGTGGCGGATATCATTTCACAGGGACAGGGTCCTGTCCAGGAAGAGGTGGAAAAACAGATTCAGGATATTCTGTATCGGGAACATGGGGAGGCCCAGTTCAAAAAGTGGATGGAAAATCTTAAAAATAGCGCACACATTAAAATTATGATTTAAATCCCTTCAATGCTGTCTGCCGAAAGGAAAATGACCCATGCAAAAAGAACAAATTCTGATACTTGAGAACAGCATCACAAGATTGTTGCGCCGGGGGGCCAACAAGCAACTGCTCAATATCATAAAAAAAACCCACATGGCAGACCTGTCCATTGTTTTTGAGAATCTGACGCCCGTTAACCAGGAAAAGCTGTTCAATCTGGTGGAAAATCCCGAGGATATCGGTCTGCTGTTTTCGCACCTACCTGAAAAAACCTTTGTGGAGCTTGTCAAATTCGTAGATTTCGATAAGTTGGTGACGGTTTTTGACCACATGCCCTCGGATGATGCTGCCGAGTTGCTCGGGTGTCTGGATGAAGAATTGTCCGACAAGATTCTATCCAAAATGAAAAAGGAAGAATCGTACAATGTCGAACAGATCATGAGCTATGATGAAGATACTGCCGGCAGCCTCATGGTTAAGGATTACGTGGCGCTGGAAGAAGGCGTCAAGGCAAAGGAGGTTATCGAAGCACTGCAAAACAAGTATCTTGATGTTGAGATGCCTTTCTACATCTATGTGATTGATAGCTATGGCAAGCTTGTTGGGGTCAGTTCCCTTCGCCAACTGGTGGTGGAGTCCCCTGATAAACCCCTTAAAGATTTCATGTCCACGGATATTGTATCGGTCAAGCCTTATACGGACAGAGATGTTGTGGCCCGTATGGTTTCCCGGTATGATTTTTTGGCCATACCGGTTGTGGACGATGACAACCGGATTATTGGTATTGTTACCGTGGATGACGTCATTGACATTCTGCATGAAACCGCCACCGAAGATATGTTGAAAATGGCTGGTGTGGGTGAAGATTATGTTGAGACCCAGTCCATTCTGAAAGGTACTCGAATCCGTCTGCCCTGGCTGTTTGCCAGCTGTCTGGGCGGAATCGCCAACTTTTTTATCATCGGCCGGTTTGAGTCCACTCTGGCTCAACTGACAGCGCTTGCCGCTTTTCTACCCATCATCATGGGCATGGGGGGCAACATCGGTACCCAGAGCGCTACCATTGTGGTTCGGGGGATTGCCACGGGCCGGGTGAATATCCGGGATTTTGTCAAAGTCATTTCCAGGGAACTTGGCGTGGGATTTATTCTAGGCATAACCTATGGCGCACTGATTGCGGCCGTGGCCAAGGTCAGCTTTATGACCGAATCCTTTTCCTGGGCATTGTCCGTGGTCGTTGGATGCTCAATTTTGTCTTCCATGACCGTCGCTGCTTTTGTGGGGACCTCGGTGCCTATGATTTTCCAGCGCCTCAATATTGATCCGGCTGTGGCCACAGGTCCCTTTGTCACCACCACCATGGATCTTATCAGCGTTTACTGCTATTTCACGATTACAAGACTGCTGCTTGGCTTTTGACAACAATATGGGCGATTTCAGTACGGACGCCATTTTGCTTCGCAAAATTGAATATGGAGACCATGATCTGATCATCACCTTTCTGACCCGGGATAAAGGAAAGATAAGTGTGATGGCAAAAAACGCAAAAAAAAGCGTGCGCAGGTTTTCAGGTGCCATGGACCTGTTTTCGGTTAATCATATCCAATGCGCCTTTCCTAAAAAAAACAGGGATGCCATGATCAATTTGTGTCAGACGGTTCTAGAAAACGGATTTTCCCATATCCGGTATGATGTGGTGAATACGGCCTATGCCTCCTACTGGACGGAAATTGTCACCCAGTGGCTGGAGGAGAGAAAGGCCCAGCCCGATATTTTTGAACTGCTTTACACAGCCCTTGAAATGGTGGATGACGGCTTTATTCGAACCGAAGTGATCAGTCTATTGTTTCAGATCCGTTTTATGCGCTTGTCCGGGTTTTCTCCCGGACTTGATCAGTGCGATACTTGTCTGACAAGTTTAGAAGGTATTGATTCGGCCAGGCTCTGGTTTGATTTCAAAGCGGGTCGCGTTGTCTGTCCACAATGCAAAGGCAGTATAAGCCCGGTGCAGGAACCTGCCGGACCTTTTGGCGGCAATACCCGGGGGTGCTGGGTGTCCAAGGGGACCCTGAAGCAATTGTCCTGGATCAATACCGTGGAGATGGCCCGGGCAGGGCGTATTAAATTTTCTCCCGCTGCCATCCAGGAGGGCGAAACCCTGCTTGAATCCTTTATTCCCTTTCATATTGGTCGACACTTCAATAGTTTGAAATTTTTACATAAAATGAGATCTGAAATATGAATCTTGCACCCATACTTAAAAATAAAAAGATACACGTTTCCGTGCCCTGCCGCATTGATTTCGGCGGCACCCTGGATATTTCCACCTTTTATCTGCCCCTGGCAGAGCTTAAACCGGCGACCCTGAACCTGGCGCTTGACATGCGCACCCATGTCTATCTATCACCGGGGGAACCAGGACGGATTAAAATTTCTTCCAAGGGCTTTGACACCATCGACCGCAGCCGGGATGACAAAGGATGGGATGGCCCCATGGGGCTGATGTTTGTTGTTTTCCAGTATTTTAATGCCCATGGGGTGCATTTGCACATTGAATCTCAATCTCCTGTGCGAAGTGCTCTTGGCGGGTCATCCTGTGCCGCCGTGGCCATTATTGCCGCCGTTTATACCGCCTTGGAAAAACAGATCCATCCCGAACATATTGCCTGGCTGGCCCATTATCTGGAAGGCGCCGTGGCAGGGGTGCTGTGCGGGGTCCAGGACCAGGCGGCGGCAGCGTTTGGCGGGGTGAACCTGTGGGAATGGACATTTGGGCACAAAAGTCCTGAGTTTTTGCGCCGGCCGGTGTTTGATTCACATGAAAAAATGGAGAAACTGAACCGCCATCTCCTTGTGGCCTATTGCGGAATTCCCCATGAGTCCAAGGATGTCAACGCCCGGTGGGTGAATGACTTTAAATCAGGCCGGGCCTATGATGCCTTTGAACGCATCACCGGTCTTACACGGCAATTCACCGGCGCTTTGGGCGCCTTTTCCTTTAAAGAAGCCGCGCAGTTGATGAACCGGGAAACCGCTGTTCGTTGTGACATGACCCCGGATGTGCTGGACAATACCGGTATAAAGCTGTGGGAATCTGCAAAGGCAGAAGGCTGCGGGGCCAGATTCACAGGTGCGGGGGGCGGCGGCTGTCTGTGGGCCATTGGGGAAGAAACGGATATTGAAAAGTTAAAAACACAGTGGCAGAAAATTCTTGATCCCATTGACGGGGCAATGGTACTGGATACGGCCATAGACCCTATGGGAATTTGTGTTCATTAATTAAAGGAGGCAATATAATATGGCAGGATATGATCCCGAACAGGATAAAAAGATAGCTGAATGGAAAAATGAGGAAACCGGACTGATTATCTCCATCATGCAGTATGGTGAAGGCGAACCCAAAGTGCAGGTCGGTCCCAGGATTCTGAAGAAAAAAGACGGCTCGGACCGGGCGCCCATGAAGGCGGGTCGCCTTTCCGTGGAAGATGTCATGTGGCTGTATGACATTATTGATGAGGTAAAAGATGAGTTATCCGACATCGTCGGACCTGAATAGCCCTTCAATTGTTCCACCGTTAGGGAAAAGAAAAGCAAGAAGCGTGGGACCGGCTGCATTGATGGTCAGTGCGGACCCGGACATGGCACTGATTCGCCAGGGGTTCGGCACGTGGCAGTCCCGCGCTTTTTTTAACAGCAGTCTGCTGGTCAAAGAAGATGATCCTTTGGGGATGAGTGTGGCAGGGCCCTACATCGGGGCGCCCTATGGGGTGATGCTGCTGGAGTCATTGATTGCAAAGGGGGCCCGGGCCGTTATTGTCCTTGGCTGGTGTGGCGGCCTTTCCCCGGATCTTGCCCCGGGTGATCTGGTGGTGGTGAAAACCGCCCTGGCGGATGAGGGCACATCCCGGCATTATATGGATCTGCCTGGTAATCTGCCGGCGGTTAATGCCGATACGCATCTGACCGCAAAACTTGCGGGCGCCCTTGGGACGGCTGGGGCCGATGTACATGCCGATGCTACCATCTGGACCACGGATGCCATTTACAGGGAAACCCCTGAAAAGGTGGCCTGGTACAAGGACAAAGGGGCCTGTGCCGTGGAAATGGAGTGCTCGGCCCTGTTTGCGGCAGCCGCGTTCAGGAAAATTCCCATTGCTGCGTTGCTTGTGGTGTCCGACAGCCTTGCCCGGACAGACGGCGCCTGGGACCCGGGCTTTGACAAAAAAAGGTTTAAAACTATGCGTAAACAGGCCTGTGGCGTTGCCATGGCATTGACAGGGAAGCTTGTCCATGGATTTTGATGCATGTCAAATTGAGGCGCAAAAGCTGCGCCGGGAACTGACAGAACACAGTTACCGCTATCATGTGCTGGATGATCCTGTTATTGATGACCAGACCTATGACGAAATGCTGCGGCAGCTCATTGACATTGAAACCCGCTACCCTGAGCTTGTCACTGAAGATTCCCCCACCCGACGCATTGGGGCCCCGCCCTTAACCGCCTTTGACACGGCGCCTCATTCGGTGCCCATGCTCAGTCTGGATAATGCCTTTAATGATCAGGAGATCCTGGAGTTTCATACCCGGTGTCTGAAAGCGTCCGGCGCTCATGCCATGACCTATACGGCAGAGCCCAAGCTGGACGGCGTGGCTGTGGAACTGACCTATGAAAACGGGATGCTGGTCCTGGCCACCACCCGGGGGGACGGGTACACCGGCGAGGTGATCACGGAAAATATCAGGACCATCAGAGCCGTGCCCCTGCGTCTGATGGACAATAAAACATCTGTACCGGATTTCATTGAAGTGCGCGGAGAGGTGATCATCCGGCATAAAGATTTTGAAATGCTCAACCAGCGCCGCCTGGATAAAGGAGAACCGGTTTTTGCAAATCCCCGCAATGCCGCCGCAGGTTCCCTGCGCCAGCTGGATTCAAAAATAACAGCCCAGCGGCCGTTGACCATATTTGTTTATGGTGTGGGTGTGGTGCGCGGCCTTGCTTTTTCCACCCAGGCGTTAATGCTTGAATATCTTTCTGATCTGGGATTCCCGGTGAGTCCGCTTATCAAAAAAGGCATCTCAATCCGGCAGGTGTTGGAAAATTTCAAACATCTGGAAAGCCTTCGTCCGGAACTGGCTTATGACATCGACGGCATGGTGATCAAGGTGGATGATATTTCGATTCAACAGGCCCTGGGCCAAAAAATAAAAAGTCCCAGATGGGGCATTGCCTATAAATTTCCGGCCATGGAAAAGACCAGCAAA
>DATFIL010000086.1:0-2038 GCA_035270145.1 Desulfobacter sp.
ATCTGCTGGAAACCTTTGGGGGGCATGCCATGGCAGCCGGACTGTCGGTCAAAAAGGAAAACCTGACGCGTCTGAAACCAGCGCTGACAGACATCCTGGCGTCAGTCTACACGGAAAAAGATTTTAAACCCGTCCAAAAAATTGATGCCGTGATTAAAATTGCGGATATTACCCCGGAACTTGTCCGCCAGATTGATCTGCTTCGCCCCTTTGGCACCGGTAATCCGGAACCGGTCTTTCTTATGGAAAATATGTGGGTAACATCGTCTATCATTATTGGCGGCTGCCATCGAAAAATGACCCTGAAGGATCAAAGCGAAGAACACCAGGTGGAAGCATTGCACTTCAACCTGCCTGACACGACCGGTTTACCCGATTTTTTTCCAAAACTGATGGTAACGCTCAGGGCGGACAGATTTAAGCAGAATCGCGTTCAGGTTATTGTTCAGGATATGTAATTAGGCCATGGAAACAAAAAATCGTTATTGACATTATCCAACAACTTATAATTTTTAACTCAACATTCACGTGTAACGTATACTGATAAAAAAGGGAATTAAATAGGGACTATGGATGTTATTTTGCACACCTGGTACGGCGGTCTAATTTTAATGATCGTCTGTTCGTACATCATAGCAAAAGCCTGTGATATTTTTGAGGCTGCAACGGACTGTCTTGGAAGCAATCTGAACGACGGTGTAAAAGGGGCGACTTTAAATGCCATAGGCTCTTCCATGCCGGAATTATTGACCACCGTATTTTTTCTTATTTTGGCGGTACAGGAAAATTTGGGTCGGGATTTTGCGGCGGGTATCGGCGGAAACACCGGTTCTGCAATCTTCAATAGTATAATTATTCCCATGCTCGTGATTTGGGTTGTTTTAGGTATGGGCATCGCCGGCGTTAACGTATCAAAAAAAGTCATATTAAGAGACGGGCTTTTCCTTATCGGTGCCGAAATAATGATTTTAATCTTATTATCCAGTCATTACATCACCCATTGGCATGGATGGATTTTTACCGGCTTCTATTTCATTTATTTAACTTATACGCTGTTATCCATGAAAAACGGTGGTAATGAAAATAAGGAAGACTATAATGATGAAGAGCATGACTCCTGGTTCAAAAAATATCAATTCAAATCCGAAGAAGGAACAACAAGCAGAAGCTGGATATTATTAATATTTTCGACACTGATTATGGCCGTTGCATGCGCAGGGATAGTTGAAGGATGTAAAGGTATTGCGGAAGCACTGAAAATACATCCATTGTTCATTGCATTAATCCTCGTTGCGGCAGTGAGCAGTATTCCGGATACAATTATTTCCATTAAAGATGCTAAAAAAGGAAATTATGATGATGCGTTGTCAAATGTATTAGGATCAAATATATTTGACATCACCATCAGTATGGGGCTCCCCCTTGCAGTTTTTCTTTTGTTTACGGGCCAAAAAATCGACTTCATTGACGCCGGCACTACTTTTATCGATGTCCAAGTCATGCTCCTGCTTGTTACCACCGTGACAATAGGTATCTATTATTTCAGTGAAGAAATGCGCATGTCCCATGTTTATGTATTAGGTGTCCTATATGCTGTTTTTATTCTTTATGCGATTGGTGCCGCAGATTATTTAAATGGCGGCGAAAATTCATTCCTGGCAAAACCATCCGGTGTATTTATCGAATTCTTGCACCAACCCGGAGGCATTAACGAATTTTTGCAAAACACGGCCAATGGTTTGACCGGCAGTTGGTGATTCTTGAATTTATTACTCGATGATCGAGTCATAGCTATAAACACTTTTGGTCTCCTTGATTTTATGATAACAATAAAAGAATAAACTCGAATTAACTTCCGTAAATGAGGGAAATAATGCCCCGTTCAAAGCTGTTGACCATTGAGAATCTGATAAATGAGCTTGATATGGGTAAGGCCACGTTAAAATTTATTTTACATCGATTCAGCCCGTGGCTTGCCACACAAGTGGTCAACGATGAAACATGTTACACCGAACAGGCGGTTACCACCCTTTTAAAA
>DATFIL010000087.1:0-4271 GCA_035270145.1 Desulfobacter sp.
TGTTTCCTCTTCCTTTACCATCCCCTATAATGAAACCGAGTTCAAAGTGGTTGAAGTCATCCGCCCGGGCGGACAGCGCATCGCCGTTGACCTGAAGCGCAACTCCCGGGTAACGGTTGAGCAGTCCCAGATGGCCACCAATATCTACAATCCGAACAGCCGCATCCTGAGCGTGACCCTGCCCGACGTGCAGATTGGCGATATCGTACACTTTATCATGTACGACCGTTTTGCCAGGGTCAGGGTGCCCGGCACCTTCAGTGATTTTGTAACCTTTGAGGGTGAAAACCCCATTATCAGGGCTGAATATACATTGGCGGCACCCAGGGACCTGTCCCTGAAAAGCATTGCCATTAAATCCGAGATAAAAGGATCTATCCGTTTCGACCAAGAGAAAATCAACAATGAAATCATCTACCGGTGGACGGCCCGAAACGTTCCCAGGGCCTTCAGGGAACCGGATATGCCGCCCCTTCATACCCAGGTACAGCGATTGCTGATCAGCACGGTCACAGACTGGCAGGCGCTGTCCCGGTGGTACTGGCGGCTGAGCAAGCCGGCCATTGAGGATGACACGCCTGAGATGGCAGCCAAGGTCAGGGAGATTACCGAGGGCATTGATGACCCCATGGAAAAAATACAACACATATTCCGCTGGGTATCCCAGGAAATCCGCTACCTGGGCATTACGGTTGAAAAGGAGGCACCCGGCTATGAGCCCCATCCCGTCAGCCTGACCTTCAACAGCCGGGCAGGTGTCTGCCGGGACAAGGCCGCATTGCTGGCAGCCATGCTGCGGCTGGCAGGGTTGGATGCCTATCCGGTACTCATGATGAACGGGCCCCGCAAAGATGAAGAAGTGCCCCAGCCGTACTTCAACCACGCCATCACCGCAGTTCGGTTCAATGAAGGGGAATATGTGCTCATGGATTCAACCGATGAGAACACCAAGGAACTGCTGCCGGCCTACCTCAATGACCAAAGTTATCTGGTGGCCCTGCCCCAGGGCGATACTCTGCGCACAAGTCAGGTGGAACCGGCCGAAATCAACATGATGCGGATCCGGTCCTATGGCCGTTTTGATAAAAATAACCTGCTGGTGGATACCACCCTGGGGTTTGAAGGCGTCAACGATAATGCCTACCGGGGATTTTTTGCCCGTCTGGATGCACATAAGCTGCGCGGTTTTTTTGAGAAAATCATCAAACAAAGCGCGCCCACAGCTGTTCTGGAGGCATTGTCCGTCTATCCGGACAATATGCAGGACACGTCCACCCCGCTCAAGGTCCGTCTTTCCGTTAACATCAGGGATTATGCGGTTAAGGCAGGTGATATGACCGTACTGCCCGGTCTTCAGATGGGCGAGAGCCTGGGCATGCTCAATTATATTTTGGGGGATATGGGGCTCAAAGAACGCAAGTATCCCCTGGTGACCGGGCATACCTGCGGGGTAGATGAACGACTGGAAATAGATCTGCCGGACAGGCTGCAAAAAAACATCATCCTGCCCGGCCCCTGTAAGGTCAGGCATGATACCCATGCCTGGCAGCAAACGACGTCTCTCGTCAACGGACGTTTGATCAGCCAGGGGCGGTTTACACTTGATGTGACTGAGTTCCAGCCAAAGGAATATGCCGTGCTGCAGGAAACCCTGGCTGCCGTTGCCGCGGCCAGGGTCCGCAAGACCGTGATCACCCCCGGGGAGAAGGACGCCACAAGCAAAAGCGACGCTGTCATCCTTGAGGATATCAACCGCTTTGAGGTGACATCGGACGGGGACTGGACCGAAATCAAAACCCTTAAACTCAAGGTGCTCAACTATAACGGCCGTAAACGATTCGGGGATGTGCACATCGCCTATAATCCGGCATGGGATGCAGTTGAAGTTGAACGGGCTGCGGTAACCGCTCCCGACGGCCGGACCCAGGACGCCTCAAAAAAAGAAATAAACCTGATGGATGCCCCCTGGGCCGGTATGGCCCCGCGCTATCCTGCGTCTAAAATCATGGTCATCAGCCTGCCGGGTATCAGCGAAGGCTGTGTGATTGACTTGAAGGTACGCAAAAAAAAGACCGGGCGCCCCTTTTTCAGTATCAACGAAAACGCTATTGTTGACCACCGACGGGGGCAAAAGACCCACCAACGCCGTTTTTATCTTTTTGCCGACGGTGTTTTTAGCAGGGATATCCCCATACTTGACAAACAGGTTCAGGTTGTGATGCCCGCCGGCATGGCACTCCATATCAATAAAGTTGATCCTGGGTCCATGATCACATCTGAGGTTAAGACCCGCCGGGACGGTGCCCGGGAATACACGTTTCACGGCACAGATATACCGGCACAACGCAATGAAACCAATATGGTGCCGGGATTCAGCCGTCATCCGGTGGTACATGCCTCCACCGGAAACCTGGAACAATTTGCCCGGCAGCTGGACCAGGCCCTGGTTAAGGCCGCCAAACCGGATCAGCCCCTGTCCGCTCTGGCCCGTGACCTGGTCAAAGATATCACGGACACCAAAGAACGCATCCGCGCCATTCGTGACCATATCTCTTTGAATATCAACCGCATTGATACCGGCATATTCGATATGCCCCGCATCTCCCAGGCCACAGCAACCCTTGAAAACGGTTACGGAAATTCCTGCGACCGGACTGTACTGCTGTTCAGCCTGCTGAAGGCGGCAGGATTCAGACCGGAATTTGTGCTGCCCTCGAGCCTGCCGGCGGCAGGCGCCCTGAATGCCCCTTTTGCCGAATCACCCAGCCGGCAGCTCTATGTTGATCTGCTGGTACGGGTGAAGATCCCGGAAGGCTGGATCTACCTGGGGGACACGGACCAATATGCGGCCCTGGGCACAACCGGTTATGACGGCCACCCCGGCCTGGCACTCAAAGACGGCCGGGAAATATTGATCCATGGGTTATCACCGGCGTATGCCAATGGCAGGGAAACCTGTGTACGGATGAATATCAATGCAAAGGGCAAGGTACGACTGGACATTGAGCGCCGTTACCGGGGAACGGCCTATGCCCTGTTGAACAAACGATTCAGTGAACAGACACCGGAAGAACGCCGGCGCTACCACGAGGAATTGGTCTCCGGCTTTCGCTTGGGGGCGCGCTCGGCAGGCAGTTATGTAACTGACTTTGACGTCTATCCGGGTGTTGAACGATTTGCTGTTGAGGTGAATGATTTTGCGGCCCGGCAGGACGAATTTGTGATTCTGGATCTCCCCTTTGTGATCCACGGCTTTGCCGGTGTTGAACGGGATGAACGGTTAAGTCCGCTATTCAGGAACAAGCCCAGCAGCCTGACAACCAGAATCCGTCTGCATCGGTCCTCTGAGCTGGACTTTACCCAGGTGATGCCGGCTGAAAAACAGGTAATAAAAGTGCCCGGCCTGGGTCAGGTCTCCATGACCCGGGAAGTCAAGGGCCGGGTGATGACCCTTGAGCAGAAGGTAACGCTGAATATGGGAGTGGTCATGCCCCAGACCTATCCGGAACTGGTTGAGGCCCGACAAAAGGTGGCAGATGCCGCCAACCGCACCTTGATTTTAAAAATACAGGACGGTCATTGAGATTTTCTATCCCCTACTACTATTTATGCTTGCTCTTAATCATGCGCTTACTGCCTAAATGTTCAGCAGATCTCTGAAATTAACATCCAGGGCGAGCACATTGCAAACGGTGTCTTTCTCAAACACCGGGACGGAGATCGTAAAGCAGAAATTTTGCGTGGCAGAAGAGCGATATACCTTTGAAACAAATGCGGTTTTGGTTGATACCGGGTGTTGAAACCACTTTTTGGCAGACCAGTTGGTGCCCTGAATTTTTTTGTCCGTACAGCAGTTTGTAATTTGGGGTGAATATATGTTTTCCGTTATCTGTATTCCGGCGCTGTCCGTCATATATGCCAGTTCGATAAACGGATTGGCGCATATGAGATCCGTCAGCATTGTTTCCCGGCGGCTCTGTTCGGTTGACCGGATTTCCGGGCGTAAAGCTGCTGTTTCTGCTAGTTCACGAACTTTCTGGTGCGCGGAAAGGTGGAAAATTCCCGTTTCCAGAATCATAGCGTCGCAGGTGTCGTTTACCTGACCGGCAATTTTGAAGATATCCTGAACTTCGCCGGCCTGTTGCTTTACGACATCTTCCATGGACACAATATCTCTGGAAATGGTGTTGACTTCTTTGCTCTGGAAATGGATCGACTCCTTGACTGCCTCCATGTTGACGGATAGTTCAGTGATACGCCCATGTACGGAG
>DATFIL010000088.1:0-4758 GCA_035270145.1 Desulfobacter sp.
CGATAATTTATCTGAATTATTGGATTCTGATCGTAAACATCTTGAAGGCGATATCTCAAGAGTCTATAAGTTTTTGTTATTTGAATGGTTGAGTTATCTTCGTTATATCAAAAAAAATTATGGTTACCTTTTTTCTTTGGCCGTTCGAACCAACCCTTTTGACCCGGACGCAACAGTTACCGTAAAAAATTAACAAAAACTTGATCATTGATTTCCATGGCCCTTAGACCATGAACACCTTGTTAGGTATTATGCTCAGAAAACGGCTGCCGGTTGCCGTTATCTGGATCACGCTTTCTATGCCTGCGGCAAACCGGTCTTTAAAAATGAATTTGGGTTCCACGGCAAACACCATTCCCGGTTCAAGCACCGTGCTTTGCCCCTTTGAAATGATGGGGTCTTCCACCAGTTCAATACCAATGCCATGCCCTAAAAATTTGGATTTTAATCCGGGAAGGCCTAAAAACTGTTCCCCATATCCCCGCTTGTTCGCCATGGTCACCGACATCTGAAAAATTGATTTCATGGTAACACCAGGTTTCATGGCATCCTTGACCTGGAAGAGAATGTCAATGGCTGCCTGGCTTGCAGCATCTGCCTGCCTGTCCATTTTCCCGGCCACAAACATCCGGGATTCATCCATGTGATAGCCAAAGGCCATGGTGCCTAAATCAATGAGTACGGGGTCATTTTTTTGAATCACCCGGGTGCCTGCACCAAAGGGGTAGGCGGTGTACATACCGGTGCCGCATACCGGAGAATCAAGTGCCCCTGATTGCCCCCCGCTTTCACCGCCCATGATATGGAAGGTAAACCCAACGGATCTGTAATGGCGAGTCTGGAGGCGGCCCGAATGACCCTGGGTCCTGGCAAAGGCCTCAATGCGGCCGGCCAGGTCTGTTTCCCGGCTGCCGGGTTCAAGGTTCTCGGCAATAAAATCAAACACCCGGCTGGATATTTTTGCCACATCCTGCATAATGGCAAGTTCATATTCTGACTTTATGGCCCGGCAGGACATGATCAACGGGGTGGCATCCTGCCAGTTACAGCCAAAAAATAATGACTGATAAAACCTGAAATCCCTGACCGGAACAAGGTCAAAGGCGATGCCCATGGTTTTTGCAAAACCGCCGTGACTGTCCTTGATGATCTGGGGGATTTCCGTGACGGAATGCACCGGGACAATTTGAGTCAGCGGACTTTCGGCAACTGCCCTGGGAAGGTATCTTTTTACGAATAAAAGGGGCTCATGTTCCAGGGTCACGTATAACCAGGCATCCTGGCCCGAGCCGCTGAAGTAGTAATAATCCGGTCTGTGGGTCAAAAATACGCCGTCCACGCCGGCCTGGGCCATTTTCTCTTTCAGGGTCCGTATCCGCCGGCTGATTTCTGTTTCAGGGGTTAGATCCAGAGGCAAAAGCTTGTCTATCATTTTTTTTTCATGATTTTTTTGTTTGTTGACAGTTAAGGAACTCATTTACTTTATCAGCATATTCGAAATTTTCAAAGTAATTTGGGTAAAGATCCCAGCAATTCTAAATATGAAGCGTTTCAGTTGAAAAATTCGCACAAAGACACAAAGATTTTATTTGATTTTATAAGCCGTTGTGCCTTTGTGTGAGAATAAATTTAGAATTGCTGTAAAGGTCCACTTACCTAATTGCCGGAACCGTTACTTTGGTGGTTTTTCTTTTTTATATTTGACAACCGGCGATTTTATATTAAGTTCAAATAAATTTTTTTTAACTTTCAGGAGAAAAAACATGGCAGATTTGACAGCAATTATGGAAACTTCAAAAGGCACCATTAACCTTACGCTTTTTGCAGACAAGACCCCGTATACCGTGGGAAATTTTGTAAACCTTGCCAAACGCGAATATTATAACGGCTTAACCTTTCATCGTGTAATTTCGGATTTCATGATCCAGGGCGGATGTCCCTACGGCAATGGTATGGGTGGCCCGGGCTACGAATTTGAAGATGAATTTAAAAAAGATCTTAAACATGACAAGCCCGGCATCCTGTCAATGGCCAATGCCGGCCCCGGGACAAACGGCAGCCAGTTTTTTATTACCCATGGGCCCACGCCTCATCTCGACGGTATGCACACGGTCTTTGGGGCCGTTGTCAGCCAGGCAGACCAGGATGTGGTCAACAGTATTACCCAGGGAGATACTATTGAAAATATCACCATCAAAGGCAATGTGGGTTCTGTGTTCAAAAAGGTTAAGCCCAAACTGGATGAGTGGAATAAAACCTTGAATAAATCCTTTCCCAATCTTCCCAAAGCTTAATTAATGTTTAAACAAAAAGACCTTTTGTCGCTTGATCATGCGGCAAAAGGTCTTTTTGTTTTGGGTTCAGCAGTTTTATTTGTGATGTCGGTTATCAGTCCAGGTCAATGTAAAAAGGGATAATATGAAGAGACGAAGAATTTTCCTCGGTATCCCCTAAACGCCAACTTTTCGCCGGAATTCCGGCGTCTTTGATTTTTTCAATTATTCCTTTGATATTGATCAGGGGGTGCCGGGCAAATACATTGGGCAGTCCGTATGTCAGGCTGCACACCAGACATTTGTCCGGCCGGCGCATCAGATTAAAGGCAAGGACAATCCGGCTGTCTGAAATACTGATAGGCTCCAGCCTGATGTTATAGGCACCTTCTGAGGCATCACCATACAGCGCATCAAAAAATTGATCACTTCTTTCAGGCGGCAACAGCGCATCTAAAAATTCCTGGGTGAGTATGCTGTCAAAATCTTTTTGAACCATGTTTTATCTATCCTTTTTATGGCCAGTATATTCGTCAGATCAAACTCCTTTTTTATTCTTTCTATGTCGGAAAATCAAGGGATAACCAGGAAACCCATATCCTGCACCAGTTGGCTGGTATCAACTCCGGCCGCCAAATATCCTTCTGGTACGAGGCCAGATCCAAAAAAGAGATGTTTTACGACGAGGAATTTAAAGAATTTGTGGAAAAATATCCTAATTTCTCCTACCATATGGCCCTGTCCGAACCCGAGGCGGAGGACAACTGGACCGGGCAGACCGGGTTTAGCAACGCTTGTCTTGTGGATGCATACTTAAGCACCCATGATATTTTATGACAAATTTTAAAGGATATTCATGCAAATTAGATTTTTAGGGAAACCACTGCATACCCCTCTGGTGCTGGCATCGGGCGTGCTTGGCAACAATAAAGCCATTCTGGAACGGGTCTGGGAAAACGGGTGCGGGCTTCCCACCATGAAATCCATTGGGCCTGCCCCCCGGGAGGGCCATAAGAATCCAACGGTCATTGACCTTGGCAACGGCATGATTAATGCCGTGGGGCTGCCTTCCCCGGGCTACCTGAATATGGAAGAGGAGTGGCAGGAACTGTCAGGCCGGGCGTTCCCCCTAAACGCCAGCATTTATGGCGGGTCTGTGGACGAATTTGTCCGGGTGGCGGAATTTGTAGCAGCCCAGGGACCGGACTTTATTGAACTGAATATCTCCTGTCCCAATTCAGATAAGCATGGTATGCTTTTCGGGGTCAACGCCCAGTCCTCCCATGATGTTGTGGCCGCGGTAAAAAAAGTGATTCATGTGCCCCTGATTGCCAAACTGACGCCGGCTGCCCCGGATATTGCAGCCATTGCAAAGGCGTGTGAGGATGCCGGTGCCGATGCCATATGCGCCATTAATACGGCCGGGCCGGGCATGATTATCGACATTGAGTCCCGGTGTCCGGTGCTTGCTTTTAAAACGGGCGGGCTTTCCGGTCCCATGATCAAACCCATTGCCGTGCGCTGTGTGTACGATATTTTTCGGTCCGTCTCCATTCCGATCATTGGCCTGGGTGGCATCAGTACGGGAAAAGACGCCATAGAGATCATCATGGCAGGTGCCACGCTTGTGGGAATCGGCACGGCTGTGAGGTACCGGGGGATCAACGTGTTTGATAAGGTAAATAAAGAGATTAACGACTGGTTGACGGCCCACGACACCACCATGGAAGAGATCCGGGGCGCAGCCCACAGGGAGGTTCTATGATTACGCAGCTGATGCCCGCTATGGTCAAGGTGGCGGACAAGGAAGTTCACAGCCCTGAGTTTGCCACTCTGTATGTCAACCAGGCCATTGATTTTAAACCGGGCCAGTTTGTCATGGTGTGGATCCCCGGCGTGGATGAAAAACCGTATACCATTTCCCATTACAGTCCGGACCGCTTCGGCATTACCGTGGAGGCCAAGGGTATTTTTTCCAAAAAAGCCGTATCCCTTGGGCCTGGTGATAAAATCGGTATCCGCGGGCCCTTTGGCAACGGATTTAATATGGGAAGCGATTACAAACGGGTTGCCGTTGTGGCCGGCGGCTGCGGCATGGCACCGCTTGCCCCTCTTGTGGAGGCTTTTCAGGCCGGTAACGGACCTGAAATTCTGCTGATCCAGGGGGCCCGGTCCAAGTCTTTTCTGCTTTACCCGGACCGGTTTACGGCAAACGTCGAAATCTGTACCGATGACGGATCAAAAGGATATAAAGGATTTGTGACGGATATCCTGGTACAGAAAATAAAAGAGTTGTCGGCTGCTTGCGTCCCTGGTTTTGATATGGTCTATGCCTGCGGCCCGGAAATCATGATGGCAAAGGTGTTTGATCTTTGTGAAGCCCACGGCATCCCCTGCCAGGTTTCCCTGGAACGGTACATGCGATGCGGGTTCGGGATTTGCGGGGCCTGTGTCTGCGGCCACGCCGTGGTGTGCATGGACGGAC
>DATFIL010000089.1:0-4512 GCA_035270145.1 Desulfobacter sp.
CGGGTTGGTGGATGCCGTGTCTGGGGCAACCCCGTTGAGTGCATTGAAGTTCAATGGCGTTCACACCGGTATTGCGCCATTGTTTATGGGTGTTACCAACGGGTCTATCGGTGAAGTAAGTGCCGGTGCCTGTATTTTAGGGGGGATTTATCTGATTTACAGAAAAACCGTTTCCTGGCAGATTCCTGCAAGCATTTTGATAACCGTTGCCCTGATAGCGGCAATTACGGACATCGCAGGGGGATATCAAGGGTTGTTCCTGCTGCACCATCTGTTTGCAGGCGCACTGATGTTCGGCGCTTTTTTCATTGCCACGGACCCCGTAACATCTCCATTAACTGCTAAAGGGAAAATGATTTTCGGCGTGGGTACCGGTTGTCTGATCATGGTTATCCGTCTGTTTTCCGGTTATCCGGAAGGTGTGATGTTTGCCGTGCTGATAATGAATGCCATAACCCCGTTGATTAACCGCTGGACCATTCCCCAGCCCCTCGGACAAAGGGAGGTCTGATATCATGTCATTGAAAAACAGTAATCTGGTCCAGGCTTGGTTGGTGCTTCTCCTTGCCACCCTGTTCGGCACCGCCCTTGCCGGTATTCAGGCAAAGCTCGGGCCTGTGATTGAGGCAAACAAGGTCAAAGAGACTATGGCAAAAATACCCGTACTGGTGCTAGGAGAGGATCTGGCTGCCGAGCTTGCCGACGACAACCAGACGCTTACCATTAAATCACGGGTGGTTGAAGTAAAGAAAAACGGAATCACCAAATTCTACACCGTATATGATGCCTGGCTGCCGGAAGGGAAAATGATTGGGCATGTGGTCAAAGCCGACGGCCAGGGATATGCCGATAAGATTGAGTTGCTGGTGGGGCTTGATGCCCAGGGTAAACGCATTACAGGGCTTTTTGTTCTGGCCCAGAAAGAGACGCCCGGCCTGGGCGCCAAGATCCTGGAAGATGCCTGGCGGGGTCAGTTCAAAGAAAAATCCACGGAAAAACATCTTTCCGTTGTTAAAGGGGGCGGGGACAAAGAAGACCAAATCGACGCCATTTCCGGCGCCACCATTTCTTCAAAAAGTGTGACCGGCATCGTGAATACGGCTGTTGCCAATGTGGCATCCCAGCTTGAGGTCACTGCCGGTCCTGAAAAGAACAAGACCCCGGCACTTCAAAACAAGGAACCCAGTAAAAATAAGGAGCGTTCCTGATGGCTAATCAACCCACAGCGCTAGAGAGATTTGTACAGGGAATTTTGCCCGAGAATCCGGTATACCGGCAGCTTCTTGGGTTGTGTCCCACTCTGGCTGTTACCAACGGCATGAAGCCGGCGCTGACCATGGCCGTTTCCGTGGCCTTTGTTCTGGTGTGTGCCAATGTCGTGATCAGCCTGATCCGAAACCTGTTAAAACCCCATCTGCGGATCGTGGTGTTTACCCTGACCATTGCGACCTTTGTAACAGTGGCGGACAGGGTCCTGGCCGCATACATGTTCCAGATGAGCAAAACCCTTGGCCCTTATATCCCTTTGATCATTGTTAACTGCCTGATCATTTGCCGCTGTGAGGTGTGTGCCTCCAAGCAGAATGTGATTACAGCGGCGGCTGACGGCCTGGGTCAATCCATTGGATTCGGGCTGGCGCTGGCAAGTATTGCGGCGGTCAGGGAAATTCTGGGTACAGGGATGCTCATGGGATTCAGGGTCCTGCCGGCCTTCTGGCCGGACTGGGTCGTCATGGTACTGCCTCCCGGTGCATTCATCACACTGGGGCTGTTGCTCGGACTGGTGAATTATATTGATTTTAAACGGGAAGAAACCCGTAAATGAATTTAGTGTTTGAACGCAAAGTCACCCACCTGCGGCGTTGCATAAAAATTTGCAATCCTCACAACCATGAGGTTGCTCCGGTTACAAATTTTTCTGCGCCTTGCATCTGGGCAACTTTGTGTCCAAAAACGGGTTTCCTTCAGGCATAATTCAGATGAAAATTTATAAAAGATTGAGGCGGGTTTAATGGACTATTTTGTGGAAATCTTGCTGATTGCCCTGTCAGCTTCGATAATTAACAACTTTATATTTTATTACTTTGTGGGCATCTGCCCGTTTGTGGGGGTGTCCAAAAAGGTCGAAATGGCTTTTGGCATGGGTTGCGCCGTGACCTTTGTCATGAGTATTGCCGCGTTTCTCTCATGGAGCATCACGGTTTTCGTACTGATTCCAGGCGCACCGGTATCAAGCTTTATTGCCGGTTTTTTTACCACGCCGGAAGCCGCCGCACAAATTGATCTGACAGTGCTCAGTTACATTGTATATATTTTTACCATTGCCTCGTCGGTTCAGTTTGTGGAGATGTATGTCAGAAAATTTTTTCCGCCGCTTTACCGGTCCTTCGGGGTGTTTTTGCCCTTAATTACGACCAACTGCGCCATCCTTTTTGCCTGCCTGACCATCATGAGTCATGTGGCAGGTGTTGACAATCCCAAAGAGGTGTGGGACTTGGGCAAAGCCATGACCCTGGCCCTTTTTGGTGGACTGGGATTCACCATTGCCATCGTGATTATGGCGGGTATCCGGGAAGAACTGGAACTTTGCGATGTTCCCAAGCCCTTTGAAGGGGCGGCCATTACCCTGGTCATCGGGGGGATTTTAGCTATTGCCTTCATGGGATTTACCGGTGTGGATTCAGGCGTTAAAGAGGCATTAACGCCTTCGCCCCAGGTTTCCCAGGCTGTAGTAGCGCAAGGGGAACATGTTGCCCTGCTTGATATTAAAGACTGTAACATCCAGGGAGTGATAATGCCATGATGATTTCCCTTGGTATTGCCGGCGCAAGCATGCTGGTTATGGCTGTGATATTTTCCTATATCCTGGGATGGGCCAATAAAAAATTTAAAGTTGAAGTAGATCCTAAAATTGAAGCGGTCATAGAGGCGCTGCCCGGCGTAAACTGCGGGGGATGCGGTTATCTTGGGTGCAGCGACTATGCGGTCGCCATCGTCATGGATAATGATGCTGTGAATAAATGCACGGTGGGCGGCAAGGCCTGCGCCAAAGAGCTCGCCCGCATCATGGGGGTTGATGTCGGCGAGATGGTGCCCATGCAAGCCATTGTTCATTGCAACGCACCATTGTCAAGTCGTCTGGGATTGACCCAATACAAGGGGGAACAGCGCTGCGCAACCGCCCAGCAGGTGGCCGGCGTCCAGGCCTGTACCTTTGGGTGCCTTGGATTTGGCGACTGTGTTCAGGCTTGTAATTACGACGCCATCCATATCGTAGACGGCCTTGCCCGGGTAGATTACGAAAAATGTATCGGCTGCGGTGCCTGTGCCAAGGTTTGCCCGAGGGGTATCATCTCCATTGAAGGGTTCAAGGAAGAGGCTATTCCCGTGGTGGCCTGCTCCAATAAAGACAAGGCAAAGGATGCCAAAGCTGCGTGTAAAAATGCATGTATTGGCTGCAAAGCCTGTACAAAGGTGTCTGATCTTTTCACCATCTCGGACAATCTGTCTAAATGCAATTATGATGATTATTCAGCCCGGAAACGTGAAGAGGCCATGAAAGCCATTGAAAAATGCCCCACTGGCTGTATTCATTTTGTGGGAACCCAGCTGGAATAAAGAATGCAGAAAAGAGACGGAAGCAAAACTCATTATCAAAGAAGACCCCAAGGCATTGCTGGATCTATTCATGGAAAGTTAAGATGCTTTTCTGATTAGAACCACGAAGTTCGCGAAGAACACGAAGTTTTATCTGAGTGTTGATAGACCAGATCAGCCCATGGCACTATAGTGCGCTAGCATCTTCTTGAACTTCGCGTTCTTCGTGGTAAAATACTCAATGCTTAAATTGATAATTTTGCTCTTAAATAGGTTTGGTCTTATGTCCAAGCCATTGCCGTACCGGCGCATCAAGTCCAGGTGCCAGCCGATCGTAAACCGTCTGGTGATAGTTATTGATCCAGTTGATCTCTGCCAAACTCAGCATGGCTTTATCCACAAGATCGCGCTCAAAATGGCAGAAGGTCATGTTCTCAAATTTTAAAAAACTGCCGAACTGCGTGTCCCTGTCCTTGATGACAAGAACCATATTTTCAAGCCGGATTCCGTATTGGTCTTCCCGGTAAAGGCCTGGCTCGTTGGTCAAAAGCATGCCCGGTTTAAGCGTGATATCTATGGGAAGGGTGTTTAGGCGTGCCGGGCCTTCGTGTACACACAGGAAAAATCCCACCCCGTGGCCTGTACCGTGGCCGAAGTCAAGCCCCTGCTGCCATAAGTGCCGGCGGGCCATGGCATCGATCTGGTAGCCCCTGGCAGTGGCCGGAAAGCACGCCGTTGCAACGGCAATATGGGCTTTGAGTACCAGGGTGTAATCACGGATTTCCTGGCGTGATGGTGTTCCCAGGTGCACGGTGCGTGTGATGTCCGTGGTCCCGGTCAGGTAATTGCCTCCGGAATCGGTCAGAAACATGGCATCAGAACTTAAGGGCAGATCCGTATCAGGGCCGGCACTGT
>DATFIL010000090.1:0-2074 GCA_035270145.1 Desulfobacter sp.
GACTATTTTGCCGACATTATTTACAACTATTCCATCAAGGATGCCATTGAACAGCAACATATCAAGGACATAAACAACAACGTCCGCACCCAGACTGAAGAGAACGACAACACCCTGACACGCAGCCAGCGCTTTCAAATAGTGCTGGAGAACCACCTGGAAAACCGGAAAAAATATGCCTACCGGGATTTAAAAGGCCAAAGACAGGTCAAGCCCATCACGATTTTCATCTGTCCCACCCAGGCCAACGCCCAGGCCAGAAACGAAGAATTTGTTTCATTTTTGGCCAATTATGAAAAAAAACATAATGGCGCCACCGGCACGGACTCGGAGATTGCCGACCAGATGCGAAAAAAAGTCATCTGCGTGATTAGCCGTATCTCAGCGTCTGAATATAAGGAGGCGCTGGATCATATTGAAGAAACGGATCCCCAAAAAATCGGCGGTGCCGTAGAATACATTTTTGCCGTCAATAAACTGACCGAAGGCTGGGATGCGGACAATGTCTTTCAGATTGTGCCCATGGAGGACCGGGTGTTCAAATCCAAGCTGCTGATCTCTCAAGTGCTTGGCCGGGTCCTGCGCATTCCCCGCGACATAGCCAACAAACATATTCGTCAGAACTACCCCTGTCTGACTGTGACCAACCATGATCGCTTTGCCGACCATATCAAGGAACTCGTTGATTCAGTCACCCAAAGTGATATGTATCTTTCATCCCTTCCCTTGCCGGAATCCGAGGCTAACCGGGGCAGACACCATTTTGCCCTGTTTAATTTGAATTATATCGCCGGCACGGATTATGTGGATGCCGAAAAAAAAGAGCAGACCACCAGATCATTGACGCTGACGCCGTTTGAAGAACATCTGGGGGTCAAAATTACCCGTACCAAAGATGAAAAACGCTACGCGTTGGATAGAAATTTTTATACCGTGGACGAAACGGTTTATGAAATAAGCAACCGGTTTAAATTAAGAACTTTTGAGTCGTTGCACCATGATTTTGGCGATACGGAATGGGCAGACGGCGTACCGGATGAAACCGAGATTGAAAACATCATCCGCAGCGCCATGAATGAGGCGCATATAGAGGGCAACCGGTTGTCACGGGAAAATAAAAAAGAGATTGAACTCTATTTTAACCAGTTTCTTCCCCGCGGTACCAAAAAAAGAGTTTTTAAGAATATTGAAGGCGACATAAAAGCCACCGCCACAAATGAAATGGACAGGCACAGCATTCGCCTCAGTGAACTGGAGAAGGACGCCACAGCGTTTTTGAGCGAAGATTATGAAACCGAACTGCTTGACAATACCCAGGCGATACTGGCGTATTTAAACGACTGGCGTGGGGGGCAAGTGGCGGACGATGGCAACCTTCAATTATTTAAACCGGACATTTATGTTGACACGCATGCCGACATCATAAGAACGTTCGTGCCAAAAGATTCACGGTCACCCTATGTGGTCAACACTTCCAAATTTAAAAATCCACAGTCCATGGTGCTGGTCACCCATGCTCCCGAAAAAGAGTTTGTATTTCTGCTGATAGAAAACGCCGCCTTTATTGATGCCTGGATCAAGTCGCCGGACAAAGGCTTCTACAGCGTGGACTATGAATACTGGAAAGGCGGCAAGGATCGGGTGAGAAGAGGCTTTAACCCGGATTTTTTCATCAAAATGGATCTGAACAAATACATGGCAACCCTGGCGGACCAGGGTCGGACAGATCACCTGCAACCCCTTAGAAATCTTCAGGATGACGGCATCGAATATTTGATCAGGGTAGTGGAAATTAAATCGGACGATGACCAGGACGAGGCCACCCCGGCCAAAGCCGACTATGCCCGGGCCCATTTTGAAAACGTCAACATGAGGTTAAGCGCAACCAACATTGGAGATATTGAAAAGCCCTATCGGAAGGAGACAGCCCAGCATTATACCTTTGATCTGCTCACTCCGAAGCAGTATTCCCATTGGTTTGCCAGATTACGGCGGGGCGAATTATAAGGCAGTGGATGATCTTTGAAATTCCCGAGCCTATAGTCATTAAAAAAACAAAAAATTCTAAAAGGAA
>DATFIL010000091.1:0-2556 GCA_035270145.1 Desulfobacter sp.
CCAGGATCATGTGTTTAAAACCTATTCGCGCCTGGGTCGGCCTTTTGTTAAAGGGCAGGGTACCAAACTTTATGACGATCAGGGTAATGAATATACCGATTTTCTGGCCGGCATTGCCGTATGCAGCATGGGGCATTGCCACCCGGATATCACCGCAGCCATTTGTGCCCAGGCAGGCACTCTGGTGCATGTGTCCAACTTGTTTTATACAAGGCCCCAGGCCGAACTTGCAAAGGTTCTAACGGAAAAATCTTTTGCAGATCGCGTGTTTTTTGCCAATTCAGGGGCCGAGGCCAACGAGGCGGCCATCAAACTTGCCCGGCGGTTTTTCCAGGCAAAGGGAGAGGCCGACAGATTCAAGATTGTGACCATGGAGCAAAGCTTTCACGGACGCACCATGGCAACACTGTCCGCCACAGGCCAGGACAAAATAAAAAAGGGCTTTTATCCCCTGCTGGATGGATTTTTCCATGTGCCCTTTAATGATATTGCGGCACTGAAAGCTGTTCTGGATGATACAGTGTGTGCCGTGATGATGGAACCGGTGCAGGGGGAGGGCGGGGTTATCCCTGCCGATCCCGAATATATCAAGGCCGTAAGGCAGCTTTGCACGGATACCGGCACCCTGCTGATTTTTGATGAAATCCAAACCGGTATGGGCCGTTGCGGGACATTATTCGCCCATGAATCCTATGATGTGACACCTGACATCATGACCCTTGCCAAGGCGCTGGCCAATGGGGTTCCCATCGGGGCCATGCTGGCCACCGAAACAGCAGCCCAGGGGTTTGACATCGGCAGTCACGCCACTACCTTTGGCGGTACCCCGATTGCCACCGCCGCAGGCCTTGAGATGGTTCGTTTGATCTCTGAAAAGGGTTTTCTGGCGTCCGTTCGTGAAAAAAGCGCCTATTTTATAACGCAGCTCAATGGCTTAAAAGAAAAGTATCAGAAAGTCCTGGATGTCAGGGGAAGAGGGCTGCTTCTCGGCATGGAGCTAGATATTTCCAAGGGGAAAACAGCCACAGCGTATGTGTCTGAGTGCTTTAAAAAAGGCTTTATTATTAATGCAATTCAAGATAAAATTCTTAGATTTGCACCGCCCTTGATTATAGGGACCGCCGAAATTAATCAGCTGGTTGCCGTACTGGACAGCCTGCTTGCAGGAGAAGATCATTGAAGAAGGATTTACTGTGTTTACTGGAACTTGAACCCCAGGATTTTACAACCCTGTTTGAAAGGGCATTAAGTCTGAAGGCGCGTCATAAAAAAGGCATTTTCGATTCCCTTCTGGCCGGCAAAACCCTGGGCCTTATTTTTGATAAGAAATCCACCCGGACCCGCATTGCATTTGAAACGGCCATGATTCAGCTGGGCGGACACCCCATATATATGAGCACCCAGGATACCCAGATATCCAGAAATGAGCCGGCAAAGGATACGGCCCGGGTTTTATCCCGGTATATTGATTGTCTGGCCATGAGAACCTTTGACCACGATTTGGTGGAA
The DNA here is from genome assembly GCA_035270145.1 of Desulfobacter sp. Classification (GTDB taxonomy): domain Bacteria; phylum Desulfobacterota; class Desulfobacteria; order Desulfobacterales; family Desulfobacteraceae; genus Desulfobacter. The sequence goes on from DATFIL010000091.1 coordinate 1,510, forward strand.
GCGTTTGCCCAAAGCGCCACGATTCCGGTGATCAACGCCCTGACGGACGCCTTTCATCCCTGCCAGATTTTAAGCGACATTATGACCGTGATTGAACATAAAGGCGGGTATGAGAATGTCAGGATCGCCTGGGTGGGGGACGGTAATAACGTGGCCAATTCATGGGTCAATGCTGCGGTCGTGCTGGGCTTGGAACTGATCGTGGCCTGTCCGGACAACCACCATATCAAGCCTGACATTATTGCCGCATCCGGGGCAGACACAAAGAAAAATATTGTGTTTACCAATGACCCCAAAGAGGCTGTCAAAGGTGCCGATGTTGTGTATACCGATGTATGGGCCAGCATGGGTGAGGAAGACGAGCTTGAAGGCCGGCTTAAGACGTTCGAGGGATTCCAGGTCAATGAAGAATTGCTTAAAGGTGCCAAGAACGACTGTCTGGTGCTTCACTGCCTGCCTGCCCACAGGGGTGAGGAGATTTCCGAATCTGTTCTTGAAGCAGCAAATGCGGCGTTCTGGGATCAGGCGGAAAACAAGCGGCATATGCATAAAGCCATTTTGGAACAATTGATTTTAGGCTGAAAGAGAAGACGGGATTGGTTCTAACGTAATCCGCTGTAGGGGCAGGCCCCTGTGCCTGCCCAGGCCCCCGTGCCGGCCCTGACGAGGGCAACCACAGAGAGATTGCCCCTGCGAAAAATGGCCTGCAATAGAATCAAGTCCGCGAAGAACTACATAGGAATAAAAAATAATGAGTGAAAAACTATGGGGCGGTCGGTTTGTTGAATCCACGGATAAACTGATGGAGTCTTTTAACGCGTCCATAGACGTGGATAAACGCCTCTATGAGAGCGATATAAAAGGCAGCCAGGCCCACCTTGAAATGATGGAAAAACAGGGGATTATCTCATCAGAAGATGCCGAAACCCTTGTCCAGGGCCTGGATACGGTAAAGACCCGGATTGATAACAATGAAATGGCATTCACCGACGCCCTGGAAGACATCCACATGCATGTGGAGGAAAATCTAGGCGATGTCTGTGGTAC
>DATFIL010000092.1:0-2444 GCA_035270145.1 Desulfobacter sp.
CAAACCCCTGTGCGAATATCTGCCGCTGTTTAAAGGCAAAGATGGTGAAACCATTACCCAGTTTGACATGAACTTCACTGAAAAACAGGGGTTGGTTAAATTTGATTTTTTAGGTCTTCGCAACCTGACCGTCATTAAAAATTGTATTGCCTTGATCGAAAAACAGGGCAAGACGCCGCCGGATCTTCTACACCTTGATTATTCAGATCAAAAGACCTTTGCGCTTTTGCAAAAATCCGATACCACCGGGGTGTTCCAGCTTGAGAGTTCCGGTATGAAGGAACTGATCTCCCGGTTGAAGCCGGCCGGCTTTTCAGACATTGTGGCCCTTGTGGCCCTTTACCGGCCCGGCCCTTTGGATTCGGGTATGGCAGATACCTATGTGGAACGAAGGCATGGCCGGGAACCTGTGGTCTATCTGTTTCCGGAACTTGAGCCTGTGCTTGAAGAGACCTACGGGGTAATTTTGTACCAGGAGCAGGTCATGAAAATTGCCGGGGTTCTTGCCAATTACAGCATGGCTCAGGCAGACGGGCTTCGAAAAGCCATGGGTAAAAAGATTGCCGCCATGATGGAGGAGCACCGGGCCCTTTTTATGAAGGGGGCGCAGGAAAACGGTCATGATCCCAAAAAGGCTGAAGAGCTTTTTAACCTTATGGAGAAATTCGGCGGCTACGGCTTCAATAAGTCCCATTCAGCCGCCTATGCCTTGATCGCGTATCAAACCGCTTTTCTTAAAGCGCATTTCCCTGTTGAATTCATTGCAGCCCTGATGACCTCCGAACGCAGCAGCTCCGATGCCGTGGTTAAATACATGGATGAGTGCAAAGGTCATAACATCAAAGTACTGCCTCCGGATGTCAACCAGAGCGACGCCTTTTTCAATGTGGATGATAATTGTATTCGTTTTGGTATGGCTGCCATTAAAGCTGTGGGAGAGGCTGCCATTGAATCCATTGTTCAAAACCGTGAAAAGGACGGGGCGTATACCAGCATTTATAATTTTTGTGAGCGGGTGAATTTGAGCAAAGCCAATAAAAAAGTGCTTGAGGCCCTGATTAAATCCGGGGCGTTTGATTCCACCGGTGACAAACGCGCCCAGATGACGGCAGTGCTTGAAGATGCGCTGGATCATGGTGCCAGAATCCAGAAGGAAAAATCAGATGCTCAGCTGGATTTGTTTGCCGATTCAGGTGTGGGCCTTTGCCTTCCCTCCAATATTCCCCAAATACCTGACATTGATGAATGGGAAGGCAAGGTTCTGCTGGAGCTGGAAAAAGAAGCTTTGGGATTTTATATTACCGGGCACCCCATGGATGATTATGCGGATATCATACGCAAATTTGCCAGTGTCAACACCGTCAGTATCCAAGAGGCCAAAGATGAAAAGATGGTGCGCATTGCCGGAAATTTGAAGGTGCAGAAAGTCCACAAGACTAAAAAAGGGGACTTGATGGCGTTTTGTAATATTGAGGACCAGTATTCAACCGTGGAACTGGTGGTGTTTCCAAATCTGTATGCCAGAACCCATACATTTTTATCCCAGGAGCAGGTTGTCATTGTTGAGGCACAAGTCCAAAAGAAAGAGAATACGGTCAAACTGATAGGCGAAGCCATTGTGCCTGCAAACCAGGCTGAAACCCTTTGGGCTACCGGCATTGTCATGCAGGTGGATGCGCAGCACCATAAAACGGATGTGTTTGATCAACTCAAACCTGTGATCGAGCGATATCCCGGCAATTGTGTATCCTTGTTCAATATTCACATTGATTCAGAACATCCCGATGTGATGGTTAAGTTATCGGATGACTACAAGTCCGATGTCTGTCCCGGCTTTTTTCAGGAGATTGAAACCATTCTTGGCCCCGGTACCATCGAAACCAGGTGCGCCCCGGTCAAAGACAAGGTGAAAAAGAAAAACCGCTGGCCCAGAAAACAGGTCACCTGATGTCCGGATTGATAAATACAGTGCCCGGGTTGGCTATCTGAAGGCGGCTTACCACCCGGGCCACCCCGTCAATACTTTTGGCCAGATCCCGGGCCATGCGGTGCTGGTATGTATCAGCAACCCAGCCATCCAGATAGACCACGCCATGACGGACTTTTAGGTGGATGCCCGTATTATCCACCATGTCATCGGACATGAGTTTTGATTTTATCCTGGCCATGAGCACGGTGTCGCTGACAAAGGTTGCCGGTGACCTGGTGCTTTGTTCTCTGTCGGATTGATAGTATACCGGTGACCCGGTATTTGCCTTATGGGAAGCACAACCCGGTATTATGAAACAGGAAAGGATAAACAAGATACACGATACAAGGGGGCGAAGCGTCTGCGGCGCCCAGTTTAGTCCTGTATTATTGGACTCTTTAAAATCCGGCGCATCTGTGGCAGATTTAATTTTGATCATGAGCCTAAAGTTGAGTTGCGTGGCTTAGTAAAGGCT
>DATFIL010000093.1:0-2440 GCA_035270145.1 Desulfobacter sp.
CTGCGCGGCATGCGCCGGAGCAGGCTTTTTCGCAGGTTCTCCATCAGTTCGCCGAAAACAGAGGAGATGCCGCAGACAAACCGGGCGTCAAGAAGTGAGGTCATCACCTCGTAGTCGCTTCTGGCCAGCCGCACGCAGGCATTGATGGACTGGATGGTATAGCCCACCTCCATCCGGATGTCCCAAAGCGGGTAGACAATTTCCCGGACCAGCTCCTCGGAGGCCTGGGGCACGGATTTTTTAAACAATATCAAGAGATCCACGTCCGAGTGATAGCACTCCTCCGCCCGGCCATAGCCGCCCAGGGCGATAATGGCGTACGGGTTGGCCGCGATATGCATTTTGGGGCCGACCCAGGATGCTTCAAAGCTGCTGCGCAGATATTCATCGATCAGCCGCGCATGCTCTTTAAGCAGCCTCGGGGCATCTTCCCGGCTGATGGATTCAAACAGCGCTTTTCGCTGCTTGTCCAGTTGTTCAGCCAGATTGATATGGGGGTGTTCCGCCTCGGGTTTCATCTTGCCTCCATCAGTTGCCTTTTGATAATGCAACCGTTATGCCAATATGGGTTTTAGATATATTTTCTTTAAAATCAAATATATATGTATTTTGAAAAAACCGGTTTGCAGGCCCTTAAGTTACAATTTTGTAATATATAGAGACAAAAATGGTAACTTCTCAAAAAGTGACTGTAGTCAAAAAAAATGCTGGACAATGCTATGCTCATTTGATATGAACATAATGCATGAGACTCCCAATCGACGAATCAAAAATATCTGAAAAAGACAAGCAGAACCCGACTGTTTTGTTGCTGCTTGACATTATCCGCCAACAAGCTGAGACGATTGAACAGCTCAAAGACGAAATCAACAGACTCAAAAAACATCCCCGCAAACCCAATATCAAGCCAAGCACCTTGGAGAAGGATAAAGAGCCATCCCAAGACGAAAAAAAGCCCAAAAAAAGGCCCGGCTCGAAAAAGCGGAAAAAGACCTCAGAAATAACAATCCATGAAGAACTTCCCGTCGAACCGGCACATTTGCCGGAAGGTGCGCGGTTTGTCAGCTATAATGACTTTGTGATGCAGGGGATCAAATTTGAAGCGTACAATATCCGCTACCGGCTTAAATCATACCAGCTTCCTGATGGTTCATATGTTACCGGCAAATTGCCGGACCATCTGAATGGAAAGCATTTCAGCCCCGAATTGATCAGTTTCATTTTATACCAGTATTATCATTGCCATGTAACACAGCCCCTGCTGCTGGAAATGTTACACGAAATCGGCATTGATATTTCAAAAGGGCAAATCAATAACCTCCTGATTGAAAATAAAGAGAAATTTCAAGAGGAAAAAAATCAGATTATAGCTGCCGGCCTTGAAGCATCCTCCTATATCAATGTGGATGATACCGGTGCCCGGCATCAGGGGAAAAACGGTTACTGTACGTATATTGGAAATGGCTTGTTTTCATGGTTTGAAAGCACCGGCAGCAAAAGCCGCATTAATTTTTTAAAACTGATGCGTGCAGGCCGCCAGGATTATATCCTTAATCCGGATGCCATCATTTATATGACGGAAAACCAGCTTCCAGCACGCATACGAAACAACATCATTGACTTCCTGGGTTCGAGATTTGAAAACGATCATCAATGGGAGTGCTTCTTAGCCGACAATGGTATTGACAATGAGCGGCACAAAAAAATTATCACCGAAGCTGCTTTAATCGGCAGCATTGTTGAACATGGCATCTCCAATAATCTGGTGATTCTCAGTGACGATGCCGGACAGTTCAATGTGCTCATGCATGCCCTTTGTTGGATTCATGCGGAAAGAACCATCGAAAAAGTCATCCCTTACAGTGATAAGGCCACCGCGGATCTCGAAAATGTCAAAGAGCAAATCTGGTCCCTTTACCAGGAACTGAAGCGGTACAAAGAACGCCCGAACAAAAAAGACAAACGGCGTATCGAGGAAATGTTTGATACCATCTTTACATCAAACACCCATAGCGCAACGCTGAATCAAGCCTTGAAACGGCTGCTTTTAAACAAAGAGGAGCTTTTGCTGGTGTTGCAGCGGCCTGACATTCCGTTGCACAACAACAGTGCTGAAAATGCCATCCGGGAATATGTCAAGAAACGCAAAATCAGCGGCGGCACCCGCAGTGATACCGGGCGTCGAGCCCGGGATACATTTGTAAGCTTAAAAAAGACATGCCGTAAACTGGGCCTGTCTTTCTGGCAATACCTCAATGATAGAGTCATTAATGCGGGAAAGATACCCTCCCTGCCTGCTCTGATAAAAGCACAGGCGTTATCTCCTGGTTGATTCTTACACCCTTCGTAAAAAAAATCATAGCAAACATAAACGCGATTAATAGGGGCAGTGCATTGTACTATGCGCTTTGCATTGCCTCCGGCTTATTGAGAAGTTACT
>DATFIL010000094.1:0-5555 GCA_035270145.1 Desulfobacter sp.
AGTGACGATTACCGTGATCCGAAGCATCGGGGATTTATTGACCGTTTCCCCCAGCAGACTGGATTTGCAGATGACCAGTGAAAATGTGTCTGAACAAACCTTTCCCGTCACCATTGCCAATGCCGATCCCAATCGTAACAACCCAGCCGATTTTACCTGGAGTGCCCAGACAGATGTCAGTTGGCTGGTGTTATCTGTTGATGAGGGGTCGGGAAATACCACACTTTCCATCAGGGTGGACCCGGACGCCATGTATGTGAACAATGACACCGATGAAGACGGTATTCCGGATACGGCCGTCGGCACCATCACCTTTTGTTCGGACCTTAACGCTGAAACAACCACCCTGACCGTTAACGCCACCATCCTGTCATCTGCCGAGCCTTCGGTGTCACCATCCCAGCTTTATTGGACGGTTGAAAAAAGTACTGCTGACACTGCGCTTACGTTTTCTTCCCAACGGCTGCGGGTTTTTGGATTTGAATCCGGGTGGACGGCCGCCAGTGACATGGGGTTTGTGTCTGTTCGTCTCTACGATGCTGCAGGAGAAACATCCAGCAGTGATTTGGGGACGATGATCATCACAGATCCCTACGGCTGGGTGGAGGTGCCCCCGGAGGCAGAGCTTCTTTCTGATATGGATTATGGCACCTACACCGGCTATATCACGGTTTCTGACCTGGATGGGGAAAATCAAATTCAAATCCCCATCACGATCAACATTCGAGAACCTGGGGAAGCCGTGTTTCTGCCGGTCGTGGATTTCACGAACGCATACAGCCAGATGGAAGCGGCTGAATCAAGTCTTATTGATGTCCAAATTCCGGTTCCCGAGGATATTGCGTACTATTCGACTGCTGCGACCTGCCAGGCGGCAGGGGGAACATGGATTGATCCGGACAACACCCTCCTGGATAGCCTGGACGCATACTGCAGTTTGAATCAACATGCCTATGTGCTGCTGGAGCGTCAGGACATGGATCCCGGAATGGTATACGCAGTGACCAAAACCGGGGAATTGGCTTTGGCCTATGAGAATGGCATAAAAGTCTCCGGGGCGGATGCCCTGTCCTATGCAGATGGGCCGGTTTCATATATTCCCTTTGGCCCGCTTCAGATGATCGGCAGTTACGGCACTGTGGTCGTCAGCTTGAGAATCGGCACCGACCTGACATCAGCAGTGGAGAGTCAACGTCTGCTGATCAGCCTCCAGACCCCGGACGGCCAATGGACAGTAACCGAAGCCTATAAAGGGGACTATTATGTATATGATTTTGCCCCGTTAACGATTGAACGGCTTGACGGGCAGTCCGGCTACACCGCCTCATGGGAGGATATGCCGGTTACTGTATCTACTGGTGATGGAAGTACCTGGTTATATCAATTGTCTTTTGAGCAAAATGGGATCAATTATACCTATCAAATACAAAGCCTTTCCGGTAACCAGCTGTCGGGACAATGGCAATACACCTGGCGGAACACATCCTCTGATTGGGAGACGTTTGAGGCCCAACGGCAACTATGGCCGCTTTCTTTTCCCTAATTTTTAAACAGGCGTTAGGGGCGGATTTTATAATGCCATATTCATCTTTGATTTAGGAGTACGTAATGAAAACAGTTTGGGGGTGGTTCATAACCTTATTGATGGTGGCATTATTTGCCTCCTGTGGTACCACTAAAGTAGATTCGATTCATCCGGTGGTTCGAACAGCATCCTTCGGGGAGGGGAAAAAGATTGTGATACTACCCTTTGCCGATTATACCCCGTCCGATTCTCCCATGGGATACTGGCGACGGAATATGCTGATAATGGAATCGCTTCAGGATGAAATTCTTCGATATGGATATATGCCGGCCGTCAATGAAGATGTCATATCCTATTTGACGGATAGAAAGATCATTAACCAGGAGAAAATGCCCGTAACGTCGTCCACAGCAGATGCTATGCTGAAAGCCGAACTTGCAAGAGACTGGTCTGATACGATGAAGGTTGAAATTACAAAAATTTTGCTGTCAAACGCGGAAAAAAGAAAAGCGGAAACCGGGCGCCGCGATATGACATCGGAATATAAAACAATTGCCCTGGATGCCGGGGCCATCAGGGATATCGGCCGGACATTTGATGCTGATTATATTGTCAGGGGACGGATCATGGTCTTTAATAACGGCCGTGAAGACAGTTTCAATCCGCTTCAAACGGGTGTGCTTCCCTTTTTTTTCAATTTCGGCAGCCGTGCCGCCTTTGGTGTAGCCGAGTCTGAAAATTATGAGATGATCGATAAAATGGCCATCGGCGGTCTGCTGGGGGCGGCTATTGCGCCAAGCGACTGGCCCATAGAAGAGTCATCCGGCGACACGGTTCTGTCCGCCGGCCATCCCCGTTTTGATGGGGGCTTATCTGTCACAGGCGGCACCAGTTATTCAGAATGGAATACGGCGATTTGGGGCGTTGCGGGTGCTGCTGCAGCCCACCTGGCCCATAAGGGCGGCCGTGTCGACAATGCGGTGGTCCAGCTCAGGATGATTGTCCAGGACACAAAAACCGGAGGGATCCTGTGGACCAACCGGTCAGAAGTTAAAACAATGAGCGAAAGCGCCTTCAGTAAAAAAGATGCGGACACGTTGATGACCCATGCAATTCAACAGGTATGCGAACGTCTTGTGGATAGTTTTGCTGCCACCGAGAATAACCGGCGCATTGTCCGCAAAAATGATGACGGAACCTTTTACGTTACGCCCTATGGTGGGCTCAAGAAATATTCGATCAAAAACGGGGGTACCATTTATGTGGATTCTCCGGCCATGACAATTAAAAAACGAACACAGTTTGATTCGATTTCAACTTCCGGAAGTACTGAATGATAATTTGTTTATGATCAGGGGGATTTGAGAAAATCCCCTTGTCTTTTCCGCTTTCCTTAGATCAATCGAGGGTTTGGCGATATCGGTCGTATACCGCCTGCTTTGCATCTTCCACCGTTGCCGGGTCTTGGGTGATATCGTAAAGATAAAAATCACTGGTCTCCAGTCCCAGATTGGCATGGTACAAACCCACTTCGGCCTTATTGTCCATAATGATACGGTCGGTTCCGGTGGCCCCGTTTTTCACCGCTTCGATCATGACATACCTTGGTATTCCCCCGGCAAGGGCCTGAACCCAGTAAACAAGGCCGGCCTGGAGGGGATCCCTGTTAAAAAGATTTTGGAAAATGGCTTGGACAAACTCGGTGTCTGTGTTCTCCGCCGGATACAGTGTCTGGGTTTCAGGCTGGTCGAAAAAACTTTCGGCAATCATCTCAATGGTAAAAGAGGAATTGGTCCAGTATTTAAGCCCGGCCCCGGCCGGCGCTCTGTTAAAGGTGGCAACGTAAAGTTCCGCTACCTGGGTTTTTTTTGAATTTGTTACATCATCGCCGTCACAATCCTGATCAATTCCGTCGTCCCGGGTTTCGACCGCCCCGGGATGGATGGTGTCATCATTGTCATTACAGTCCCAATCGTTGGCAACATAGCCGGAAGGCTGGGTGGCCGCCGTATAAGGGGAATAGGTGTCCCCGTATTGGTCACCGTCCCAGTCCCGGTAATAGGTGGCATCCGGCGCCCCGTATATGGCGGCAACCCCTGCGAGATCATCCGCCTGGGGAAGATAGATATCTCCGGCATAGGAGGCCATGATGGCGTCAACCCCGCTGTCCTCGTGGTCCAAACCAAGGGCATGTCCGAGTTCATGTATGGCGATCCTGCTAAAATCGTTGGATGAATAGGACCATGGGCCGGAATAAACATCCCAGTTTTGGTTGGCGTTAAATACAATATCGGTTTCAACAATGGTATCATCAACATACCAGATATGGGTAACGGCAAGGGTACTTCGGCCCCAGGCATCACCACAGTCCGAAACGGCGAACCTGACCCCGTTTCTTTCATCGTATTCCCGGCAGGGATCCGAGTATGTATCCCTGATAATATAATATTGAAACACCGTACCTACGCCCCATTGATACATGGCCGCCTCAAAGGCATCATTCCAAAGGCCGTTTTTTCCGGGGATATCCACGTAAAAAGTGGCTGAAGGTGTCGGCCAGCTATAGCCTGCCAGCTCATAGCCTCCGGCATCCGACGTTATTACGGCTGGAAAAAACAGCAAATAGATCAAAGCCCAGACCTTGTGTGATCCCAGCTTATGGATTGGTTTCATTCAATCTTTTCCTTAATGCCTGTTTAAACTCATTTAAGGGCATCCCTTTTGTCTCTTTCCGGTTTTGTTCAATAGTCAAACCTGTTGCCACCCCGGTACTGAACGCTTTAACGCCGCCTGTCTCATTTGTCTGCTGCACGTTTTCTGCGTCAAAGGAGAGGCCCGTTACCGGCAGGTTTTTGGCGGTCATTATCCGGTTTGTACCTGTATCGTCGGTGACCACGGTAAAATGCCCCTGGCCCCAGCCGTACAACGGATGAACCTGATTTGTGTCAAGGGATTCCACAAAGTAAATACCCCGTTCCCCGTCCCGGGGGACTTGAATGTCGCTGACAGCCATGGTCCGATTCCCCACGGTTCCGCCGAGAAATCTTAAGGTAATTGTTTGTTCCGGGTATTCTCCTTTAATGATTTCTTTGATTTCGCAGGTGACAAAGGTGTGGATCCGTTTGGGGCCGGTCTGCTTTGATTCCACAGACAATACCCAGCCCTCGAATACAAATTCTGATCCTGTAAGCATTTCATCCATGGTTATTTGTAAGACGCTTCCCCCATGCCCTGTCGAAAAGGGCAACAAACTTGTGAGGACCAGGATAAGTACCGTCAACAGGCGTTGTTTTTTGGGTTTCATATGGTTCCCTCCAGTTTTCAGGAATTTTTTGAGCTGATTATTTTACTATATATAATACAATCTAGTTATTGACATATCAAGACTATAGGAATTAGCTTAAGAGCCTATTTAAAAATAGATGAATCGGCTGCAATATAATCGTATAACGTGAAAAATAATATAGGGGAGATTCTCCATGGTTGAAAAAAATGATGTGTCATCCAGTTTGATTGAGCTTTATATCGGAACGTTTAACCGCTCGCCGGCCCAAACCGGGTTGGCTTACTGGGTCGATGCCATCAGTGTTGACGGTTGGACCATTGAGGATGTTGCGGCATCATTTTTTGACCAGACGGAAACCATTGAAAAATATCCGGAATCCATGTCCACAGCAACATATATTGATACCGTATTTAATAATGTGCTGGGTAGAAGCCCGGCGGACGAAGGATTGCAGTACTGGACAACAGCCCTTGAGACCGGCGCCATATCCCGGAGCAATTTTATCCTTGCAGTTATTAACGGTGCCAAAAGCGGCGGCACAGGCACTGATAAGGCGTTGCTGGAATCTAAACATGATGTCGGACAATACTTTGCCATTGATCTGGCGCTTGAGGACGTCTCTTTGGCCGGGCGGATCATGGCGGATGTGACCCATACGCTTGACAGCATTGACAGGGCAAAAATTACTCTGGATCTTTTCAATGCGGCGTCTGATTTAAATTATATCGAGCTTGATGACAATGA
>DATFIL010000095.1:0-5159 GCA_035270145.1 Desulfobacter sp.
GGATAGGAGTCCCGTGCATCAGCATCTGGCAGAGAGAGTTTCTGTTTGGCAATGTTTTTCAAGCGTGGCACCTACCCTCCTGTTAGGCCTATTTGCCATAATTTATAGATTTTCGTATTTTTTTATAGATAAATAGAGATATTTGGAGACTTCTCCAAATATCTCTATTTATTTCCAATATTCTCTGAAAATTAACGTGGGTAGGAGGGCAGGACATGTAAAGTAGGCCCACTTTTCAAGGTGGTCAACTTTACGTCCTGCTTTATTCGCTCTGCTCAACGGATACTTATTCGCTGCGCTCAACGTCAAAACACTCCCTCATATACAGTTTCATTACATTAATTTTCTGCTTCTTTTTTTTGGGGAGGAGGGAAGGAACTTCAAGGCCAAGGAAGACCCCGAAAGGGACAGATTCAACATATGCATGAATTGTTAAAGCAGGGAAAAACCCAAGGAGAAGTCGCGGAATTGCTCGGTGTGTCCGCAAATACAATAGGGCGGGCAAATAACAAAGAATAGAGAGAAAATAGATATATTTTAAGGTTTAAATTGAAAGAAAAAAGGTGTATTATATATTGGTACAGTTAAACTTTTAGGAGAACTTGCCATGCAAAGAAATACCAGTATTACTTTAGGCGATCATTTTTCAGATTTTATCAAATCAAAAGTTTTACAAGGCCGTTTTGATAATACAAGCGAGGCTGTTCGCGCAGGCTTGCGGCTTTTGGAAGTTGAAGAAACCAAGTTAGAAGCGTTACGCGCAAAATTGGCTGAAGGTGAAGCGCAGCTTGATAGGGGACAAGGGATTGACGGTCAATCCTTCATGGATAAGTTGATCGGCTGATATGACCCAATATATTCTTTCTCCCAATGCGCAAAAGAGTTTGGGTAACATAAAAACCTATTCACTTGAAGAGTTCGGTGAAGAGCAGACCATCACGTATTTAAAGCTTATTAAAAAAAAGCTGCAAATGATCTCAGAAAGCCCAGATATAGGCCGGAACCGTGAAGAAATTAAAAAGGGCTATTTAAGTTTTTTGGCCGGATCACATATTATTTTTTACCGCAAAGCTAAAAACCACGTCGATATTATAGACATACTTCATCAAAGCATGGAACCTTACCGATATTTGAAGGTGTAGATTCGGAACCCGATCCGTCATCTGCGGTCAAGGCCAAAGTCACTGAAAAACAGAGGCAAATTCCTGGGCCTATGCCGGACCCCATACCGAAAAAAGAAAAAGCCATTCAATAAAGCCGGAATCTGCAAAATAGTTGTGGACCTTCGGGATAAAGGCATGTCCTATCCAGCCATTGCAAAAAACCTGAAAACCATGGGATACAGTCCGAAGACGAAAGGCAAAGACACCTTCCACCATTCAAGCGTTGCAAATTATTACAGGGAGGGCAAAGAATGAAAAAGCCTAAAGTCACCATAGACAAAGAATCATGGCAAGCCGGATATGATGCCGGGATGCGTGGAGAACCAAACCAGCCACAAGGCGTTGATGTGCTTTCATGGCATAGCGGCTACATTGAGGGGAGCGCTGTCACCGACAAACCTAAACCACAGGATATAAAAAAATGTTAATACCAGCACAATTAAATAAAAAATACATGAGCGTTTATCCTTATGCTGACAAGCTGTCCCAAGTTTTCCTGGGGATGAAGGAATCCGGAAAACAGGACTGGCCGGACTGGTGTTATCTGCCGGTTGCTGCCAGCTATGCAATCGTATCAGGTGAAGCGGACAGGCAAGGCATACCGATGATGGAGGCCAGTTCAGATATAGGGAATCTCGCAGCAATAATGGCATGGAGACCCACCAAGGGCGTTTACCGCTTTGATGATGATCTATTAAAAAGTTTGTGGGATGTCGAACTTGATAAAGATATCCCGATTGATGTTCTCTTTAATCTTCCTGAGTGGTGCTGCTACATTGATCTGGACGAATTTCAACCGGCTACGGATATGAACCTATATGGCTTTTTTGTCTATTTTGAATCGGATTCAAACACCGGCGGCCGGGAAATCCGGTTATCCTTTGCCAGGGATCATGACGGGGAACCAGGGATTATGACCCTGCCGTTTCACATTGACCAGGAAACACGGATAGGGGATATGCTGCAAAGCGCGGTTGATTTTGCTGTGCCACACTTACCAGATGAATTGAAGGCACTGGAAGACAAACAGGTGCCACACAAAGAAGCCGTTAAAATGTTCAGCCGATATTTTTCTCTGGTTTTATATTTATGCTCTGCGGACAGGGATATTATCCAGACCAGCAGGAACCGGAAAACAAAAAAGACCAAAAATCCAAAGAAGAAAAAAAGGCAGCTACCTGTTGAATATTGGGTTGGTAGTGCCATAGGTGGAGCGATCCGCCGGGCAAGGGGCAGTCACCAGGGGGCCGGAACCGGAACGTCTAAGGCGCCTCATATACGTAGAGCGCATTATCATACATATTGGACTGGCAAAGGCCGAAATAAACCCGTTGTGAAGTTTATCCCACCTGTACCCGTAAACATTGGGGATGAACCCGTTGTTCCCATTGTCCCGCGGTAAAGTGACGTCACTCCCCAGCATTGGGGCGTGAAATCATAACCGGACACATTCATGCCCCTGGTGGTATCCACTGCCGGGGGTTTTCTTCATCCGTAGCCACAGATGGTGCAGCACAATGAATAGTCCGGGGCAATGCCCTGAAAAAAAAGATTCTATGCAAGCAGGAACGCCAGATAATTATGAAAACCCCTTGACTGGATTGTATGACAAGGCTTATGTGATAGGAGTTACATAAAATAGAAAAGGGCCGTGAACGCCTCAGAAACTTTCACGACCCTTCAAAACTGGTAGAGCGTTCGGGAAGGGAACACTCAACGCCTGTGAGTACAATATAAACAATCATTAAGCTGATTTCAAGTTTATATTGGCGTCCCTACCCAGCGCTCCAAAATCAAAGGAGCCATGCCATGAGTATTATCCGCGTACAAAAAACCGAAAAATTCACAGTTATTTCAAATGTCCATATCAATGACGACAGATTGTCCTGGAAGGCAACGTCAATTTTAACCTATCTCTTGTCTAAGCCGAATGACTGGACCGTATACGTCAAGCAACTGGCAAAGGCAAAAAAAGACGGCATTAAGGCTGTGTATTCTGGTATCCGAGAATTGAAGGAATTTGGATATATCGAGCATAAATTCATCCATGGAGAGGATGGCAAAATACAGCATGGTGAGTATATCGTCCATGAAGAACCCATTGCCGTTGAAACGCCTGTCAATAGGGAACCTGAACCGTATGCCCAAAAAGGCGATACCGTAAAGGGCAATGCCGATAACATCACCCTACTAAATACTGATGTTAAAATAAATACTGACGACGACAAAACAGAGCCACCGGAAGATAAAACGGAACCAGTGGAGCAGGAACCCAAAAAAGATCCGTCGTCGTCGTTTTCTGAATCTCAATTAATAACTCTCCTTGCCAGGCTGATGGCATTGATTCCGGAACAGTATCAAAAACCATCAGTAGAAAAGACTATTGAACGCGGCTTAAAATCTCATTCTGAAGACTATATTCGGTTGGCCATACTTTACACTGTCTTACATTCAAACGGTGGTACATGGCAAAAATTTAAGGCTTATCTGGGTAGATGTATCGACAATGGCTGGCAATCTGGCTGGGAACCCGAAAGAGCCCAGGGCGACAATGTTGACAAGGAGGCCACCAGGGAAAGGTTCCGAAGGATGTCGGATCGAGACTTGAAGCTTCTTGCCGGAAATGGAGATGGAAATGTTTGGGCCATTGAGGAACTTGAACGCCGGGAATCCCTTTGACAAGACCCTTCTAATGTGAAATAGCCTCAAATTTTTTTGAATTAACAATGGGAGGGACGTATGGCCTGCACGAAACAAACACTGGTTAAACGAATTACGGAAGATACGGATTTAGATCCCCAGGCGGCACATGAGGCATTGAAAACCCTCCTGGAAATCATGAAGGGCACTCTTTCATCCGGGGAGGATATCATGATCAGCGGCTTTGGCAAATTCCAGGTGAATGAAAAGGCTCCGCGGAAAGGCCGGAACCCTGCCACTGGTGACGCCATAATGCTGCCGAAACGCCGGGTCGTGACGTTTAAACTGTCTGGAAAGTTGCATGACCGGATTAATGGACGCTGAAAAAACTTTTTCCCTGGGATAGGCCCGGCTTAATTACCATTTATCAAGGCATTAGATGTGAACCGTCCGCCGTATACGGACACTTTAACTTTCCACGTATGGAAACGCATTTTCTACACATCCCGAATGTTTACTTTTGGGCTACCGGTTTAAGCCGGGACACCCCACAGAATAAGGATCTTGTGGGATGTCCTGTTTTTATAGGCTTACGTGCTGGAAGACTCGGATCACCCGGTTCAAACTGTCCCGCCTTAAGTCGGTAGCCTACTTTTGGGTAAAAGTAGGCTTTCGTAAAACTCAGAGTTGGCGTGTTTGTATACGGACACCTTAAATCTAAATTATTGATAAATACGTGGGAACCAGTTAAAAAATATCCTTCAAATCAAATGAATCAAATAGAATGGATGGTATCCTTGAATGAAAAAAAATAAGATCGGTAGAAATGATCCATGTCCTTGTGGTAGCGGTAAAAAATATAAAAAATGTTGTTACCAACAAAAATCAGATTTTGAGAGATCTGATAACAATGTGCCTCCTGTAAAAATTTCAGAAGCTATTTTAAAAATATCCGAGCCTTTGAGACGAAACTTTCCAAAACGTGAACGTATTTCTGTTATAATTTTCATGGCCATTTTTGCATGGAATATGTCCTTAACGTCAGAAGACGCCAGAGAAGATATGGAAAATAAAATAGTTGAAATGATGCCAAAGCAGATTGATGCAATAGGTTTAGCATCAATCGTTGAGCAGATTGACATATTAGTTCAGAGAAAAGTTAAATATTACGATGACGTAAAGTTTTTGATTAAAGATCATAGTTTATCTTTTAATGATGACGACCAAGTAACTTTGGATATAAATTCTGTTTATTTTGATGGCAATTAAAAGATGTTTAATCATTCCAAATTAAAACGAATAGATAGGTTCTCCCTATTTAATGTTACGGCAAATTCCGTAGCGATTCAATCATCC
>DATFIL010000096.1:0-2799 GCA_035270145.1 Desulfobacter sp.
AAGGCTGAAGGCAAAAAAGTCAGTTTTGAAACCCATGGGCTTGATGCGGTCACAAGGGGCTGTCTTGCAGGGACCGGATTCTGCTTTATCTCCCATGTGGGCCGGGTGCAGACCTGCGGTTTCTTAGACGTTACCTGCGGAAACATTAAAAGCCGGCACTTCAAAGATGTGTGGGAAAATTCAGAGGTGTTTAACACATTGCGCGATTTCAACAATCTTGAACCCAAGTGCGGAATCTGCGAATACAAACAGGTGTGCGGCGGGTGCCGGGCCAGGGCATACGAGGCCACCGGCAATTATCTTACCGAAGAACCTTTGTGTACATACCAGCCGGCACGGCAAAAATAATAATAAACCCAGTGCTGCATAAAATTTTTATGCAGCACTGGAATAAACCTGCCCTCATCAGTCAGGCCAAAGCCAATATCTTCGATCGAAAATTTATTCGCGGCATCGCGTTAAGACTGAAGAAATGGATTGCATATCTATTCCTGGGATTGCAGGGCGTTGAGCTGAAGCGTCAGAGGCCGGTCCTCTTCCATCTCTTTGGAAAATCCGATGACCCCTGGATTCCTAAACTGGTCAGGACATGCACAGGCAGCCACCCAGTCCTCCCTGATGGCCTTGAATACCTTAAAGGCGTTGGATTCCAGATCAACAATACTTTTTTCCATGACCAATTCCAGGCGTCCTTTGCGTTCCTCAAGGTGCATAAGCCGGGCAATGGGTATACCGGCCGGCTGCCACTGGTCAATTTCCTTTTCCAGATTGATAATAGCCGCCATTTGACCTGTGGCACCGCCTGCAATCAGGTGAAAGGCCGTAAGTCCTAAATTGTAAGCATAACAACAGTCAAAATAGGTTGGATCGGTGCCCCGGCCGTCATATCCGTAAAAATGGGTCTGGGTCTTAAATTCGGCCTGGGACTTTCTAAATATATTTATAAAAATCTCCGGGGTTTCTTCTTCAGAATCCAGCATGCCCGCATTGATCAAGGCATTCCTCAGTGTTTTAAGGGAGATGATATCCGGTTTGACCAACACGTATTTATCCTGGGGGTTTTTAAACAATGCCGGGGCAAACAGGTCTGGATCCATGCCCGCATCTTCCATGAGCGACACATAATCATCCCGAAAAATACCAACCTTGTAGCGTCCCTGCTCCCGAAGCACATCCAGATACTCTTTAACCATGTCCATGATGATCTTTTCGGTTTTAACCTGGGAGAACTGGAAATTGCCGTGAAGATCCCTTTCCACCAAAAGTCCTTCCCTGAAAAACCTGGGCAGCTGATTGAACAACTCATCATCCCGGATATTCCATATGGGAAACCGACCTTTGTCCATCATCCCCTGGGAGATTCTGCGCAGATAATCCAATTTCTCGTTCAGTGAGGGAAATGTCCTGTGGAAATCCAGGTCATGGATTCTATTATAATCTGCAATAATTTTATTAAGCTTTGTAATGAACACCTGAATTTCATTGATAAATTCCAGAATACCTTCCGGGATGATCATCAGTCCGTAATTTTTGCCAAATGCGGCCCGCCGGACAATAATGTCACAGATCACCCGGGACAGATGGCGCAGGGTCATCCCATAGGCGTTATAATCAATCTGTTCGCCCCGCTCCCAGGCCTTTGACATACGATCCTGGTCGACATAGTCTGCTAACTCTTCACCGATCAAAGCAATATTTACATGGGTCTGAAGCGCTGTTTCCAGCGTAAGATGGCTTGCTACCCGGCCCATGACCTTGCACACATGCCAGTATTTAATGTCAGAGCTGCCGTCATTGGCCAGATTGGAAATATTTTGTGCAAAGGCCCGGGCCGCAGAATGAAATCCAAAGGAAGTGGCGCACAACACCTTGCCGGTTTCTGTTTTTACCTGGATATCGCCGTCAATGGTTTTAGGTATACCAACGACTTTTATCCCTGAAGATTTAAAATGCTGGGCCAGAAAGGCGGCGTTGGTATTGGAATCATCCCCGCCGATGATCACCAATGCATCCAGCTTCAATCCCTTGCATACAGTCAGGGCCAATTCCATTTTGCTGCCGGAATCAATTTTGGTCCGCCCGGTTTTAATCATGTTAAAACCGCCCATGTTCCGGTGTCTGTCCACCAATTCTGCGGTGATCTCAATGTACCGGTTTTCAAGCAGTCCTTCGGGCCCTTTAATGAACCCGAACATCTTTGACGCGCTGTTAAACCGTTTCATTTCATCAAAAAGGCCTGCAATTACATTGTGCCCACCCGGGGCCGGACCGCCTGAAAAAACCACGCCGATGTGTCGCGGATTTGAAAATTGTGCCTTTGCATTTTCATCGGGATTAGGATCTGTAATTACCTGCTGTACCGGGTTATTGATAATTCCGGGCAACATACGTTCCGCTTCGGTATTTTTAAAAAACCGGTATTCATCCAATGTCTCAAGAGATGTGTGTGATGCATTAAAAATATCTATTTTTTCAGGAGAAAACCGTCTTCGGGCCAGGTTTTCCCTGCTGTCCGCATTCATGGTTTGAAGCGCTTGGGCCCGCACGTCAGAGGGGATTTTCAGGGTACTATCTTCCATTATTACTCCAGAATATTTTTTACTTACTGTGTTATAACCTGATTTCGACCATTTTCCTTTGCCTTGTATACAGCCATATCCGCCCGTCCAAATAAATCCATTGGAGACTTATCGCCGTCCTTAATGCAGGAAACGCCAATGCTGACCGTAAGCCGAACTGTATCCTCTTTATACAGGAATTCAATTTTTTCTATGGTCTGACGGATTTTCTCCGCAACTT
>DATFIL010000097.1:0-4507 GCA_035270145.1 Desulfobacter sp.
ACCACACCGCGCTCAATACGACCGGTAACAACCGTACCACGACCGGAAATTGAGAACACATCCTCAATTGGCATCAGGAAGGGCTTAGCCGTATCCCTTTCAGGCTCGGGAACATAGGAGTCAAGTACATCAAGAAGCTCAAAAATAGGCTTGGCGTCTTCAGCATTCACGTCGTCGCATTCCAGGGCTTTAAGCGCCGACCCTCTGATAATCGGCGTTTCATCACCTGGAAAATCGTAAGAATCAAGAAGCTCCTGAAGTTCCATCTCAACCAGCTCAATCAGTTCTTCATCATCAACCATGTCGCATTTGTTCAGGAAGACAACGATACTAGGCACACCAACCTGACGGGCAAGCAGGATGTGCTCACGGGTCTGGGGCATAGGGCCGTCATCGGCAGATACAACAAGAATAGCACCATCCATCTGGGCGGCACCAGTGATCATATTTTTAATATAGTCAGCATGGCCCGGGCAATCGACATGGGCGTAATGGCGCGCGTCAGTCTCATATTCAACATGGGCGGTAGCGATGGTAATACCACGCTCTCTTTCTTCCGGCGCCTTATCAATTTCATCAAAGGGAACAAACGTACCATGGCCTTTCAGGCCGGCAAGCTTGGTAATCGCCGCAGTCAGAGTGGTTTTCCCGTGATCGATATGCCCGATTGTCCCGATGTTCACGTGCGGTTTACTCCGCTCAAATTTCTCCTTAGCCATCTTCTGTATTCCTCCTGTGGAATGTTTACAAAGATATTTTTAAATTTTTACCACCTAAAATGTGCGAACGCCTTATTAGCTTCAGCCATTCTATGTGTATCTTCTCTTTTCTTGATTGCCCCGCCACGCTCGTTATAAGCGTCCATCAACTCCGCAGCAAGCTTATTTGCAAAACCTTTTTCGGATCGGTTTCTGCTAAAATTAATAAGCCACCTAAAGGCCAGAGCAGTCTGGCGACCGGGTTTTATATCAGTGGGTACCTGATAGGTAGACCCGCCGATCCTTCTTGATTTCACTTCAACAGAAGGCCTGATATTATCAATCCCTTTCTTAAACACTGCCAGAGCAGGTTCGCCAATTTTATCTTCAGCAATCATCAACGCATTAGCCACAATTTTTTGGGCAGCATTCTTTTTGCCGTCTCTCATGACACAATTGACAAACTTGGCTGCTAGCTTTTCCTCATGCGTGGCATCCTGCATGAAACCTTCTTTAAATACTAATTTTTCTGCCATCTTAAAAAGTCCACCAAATTTATATTTTATTAATATGAATGCTTAAGCCCATCATGATTATTTGGGCCATCATGACTACTTGGGACGTTTGGCACCATATTTTGAACGCCCCTGGCGACGGTCATCCACACCCAGTGTATCAAGGGCACCCCTGACAATATGATAGCGCACACCTGGAAGGTCTTTTACTCTTCCGCCCCTGACCAGAACAACAGAGTGTTCCTGGAGATTATGCCCCATACCCGGAATATAAGCCGCAATTTCCATACCGGTTGTCAAACGAACTCTTGCAACTTTCCTCAGGGCTGAGTTCGGTTTTTTAGGAGTAGAAGTATACACCCTGGTGCAAACCCCGCGCTTTTGAGGCCCACCCTTCAACGCCGGCGTACTAACCTTTTTTTCAGTTCTCTGTCTACCTTTTCTTACCAATTGATTTATGGTCGGCATAACTCCACATGCTCCTTCATCAAACTTAATAAGTCGCCATACACGACAAAATATTTAATTCTACTTACACTTTTTCTAAATGTCAACAATATTTATTTTTTTCTATACTTTAGCAAATTCACCATATCCCACCTCCAAATCGCGATAGCCGGGGAAACCCGTGCCGGCCGGGATAAGTCTTCCCATAACAACGTTTTCTTTCAATCCCTTGAGGCTGTCATATTTACCTTCAATGGCCGCAAGGGTCAGCACCTTGGTCGTTTCCTGAAACGATGCTGCAGACAAAAAACTATCTGTGGACAAAGAGGCTTTGGTAATACCAAGAATCAGGGGCTCGCCCTTGGCCGGCTCACCGCCCTCCATGGCAACTTTGCGATTGGTTTCCTCAAAAAGAATACGGTCAACCTGTTCATCGGGGATAAAATTGGTATCTCCAGTGGAAATCACTTTAACCCGGCGCATCATCTGACGGATAACAACTTCGATGTGCTTGTCATTGATTCGCACACCCTGAAGCCTGTAAACTTCCTGGACCTCGTCAACCAGGTATTTGGCCAGCGCCACTTCACCCTTAATGTTCATTATATCCTGGGGGTTGGCAGAACCTGCGATCAACGGATCACCTGATTTTACATAATCGCCGTCATAAACGGACACATGCTGACCTTTTGGAATGGCGTATTCTTTTGCCTCTCCAACATCGCCAGGCTTAATCGTAACCTTCTGACGGCCTTTGGTGCCTTTTGAAACAGTAACATAGCCATTAATTTCAGTCAGCACTGCCGGATCTTTTGGTTTTCTGACCTCAAAAAGCTCGGCAACCCTGGGCAGACCACCAGTAATATCTTTGGTTTTTGTGGTGGCACGTGGCAACTTGGCAATCACATCACCAGCGGTGATGTTGTCATCCTCTTCAACAGTGAGAATAGCATTTACCGGCAGGTAATATCTTGCAGGGGTTTTAGAGTTGGGCAGCTTAACCGCTCTACCCTCTTTATCCTTGATCGTGATCCTGGGTCGAACCTCAACATCCTTGCTTTCAATTATCGTTCTTGACACCTTGCCGGTAACCGGGTCAATCTGTTCCTGAACCGTATTACCCACAATAATATCAGCAAATCTGATCCGACCGGATACTTCAGTGATGATCGGCGTGGTAAAGGGATCCCAGGAGGCTATAACATCACCTGGCTCAATTTGCTGACCATGCTTGGCATGGAGGGTGGCACCATAAATGACATTATCCTTGGCACGCTCACGTCCATCCTCGCCAACAATGGTCACCCCGCCACCTTTACGATTCATGACAATAACATCGTCCCGGGCCGAAGTTACGGTCTGAATATCTTCATTGAACTTTAAAATGCCACCAACACGGGCTTTGACTTCAGCGACCTCAACCTTTCTGGACGCTGTACCGCCGATATGAAAGGTACGCATGGTCAACTGGGTACCGGGCTCGCCAATAGACTGGGCTGCTACAATACCAATGGCCTGACCAATTTCCACGGTGACACCATGGGCAAGATCACGGCCGTAACACCTTGAACAGACACCATGTTTCGAGTTGCATGTTAATACGGATCTAATTTTGACCCGTTGAACACCTGCGGCTTCGATTTTAGCCACATGGCTTTCATTAAGTTCTGTATCAGAGGCCACAATGAATTCATCGGAATAGGGATCGCGGACATCCTCCTGGGTAACACGCCCGAGAATTCTTTCCCCAAGTGTCTGAATAATCTCTCCACCCTCATACAACGCTTCAACTTCAATGCCATTGATGGTACCACAATCAGGCTCCACGATGGTACAGTCCTGGCCGACATCAGCCAGACGGCGGGTCAGGTAACCGGAGTTGGCTGTTTTCAATGCAGTATCAGCCAGCCCCTTACGGGCACCATGGGTGGAAATAAAGTACTGGAGTACGGACAGCCCCTCACGGAAACATGCAGTGATGGGGTTTTCAATAATCTCACCGGAAGGTTTGGCCATCAACCCGCGCATACCAGCTAACTGACGCATCTGATCTTTGGAACCACGGGCACCGGAATCCGCCATGACATACACGGCATTGAGCTCTTCCGAACTATCTGAGCCCTCTTTTTGGGGCGGATTTTTCATAACTTCCATCATGGCGTTGGCAATATCGTCTGTGGCCTGGGCCCAGATATCAACCACCTTGTTATATTTTTCACCTTGAGTAATCAGGCCCTCGGAATACTGATTTTTAATATCCTCAATATTTTTTTCGGCCTTACCAATCAACTCCCATTTATTTGCCGGAATAATCATGTCATCAATGCAGATGGACAGACCGCCAAGCGTTGAATTCTTGTATCCAATGTCCTTTAGGCGGTCGGAAAGAATAACGGTTTCCTTTAAGCCGATATTTCTGTAGGCATAGTCAATGAGCTTTACAACGGATTTTTTATCCATCAACTTATTCACCAGACTGAACGGTAACGTAGAGGTTCTTTCATCCACTTTGAAAATAGTGTACTTATCGCCCACCATCCGGACATCGCTGAACTGCCCTTGTTTCAGTCCGTAAAGCTGTTCCACCACCACATCGGAAACCTGGAAAATATTTTTAAATTCCTTACGTGTTAAAACACCTGTAGTTCCCCGGGTCTTTTTAATTTCCTCATCCCCGTATTTATCCAGAACCGCATCAAAATCTTCACCGGCCTTTAATTCAGCAAGCGCAGCCTCGGCATCCTCAAGGCTTTCGGTCCGGATACGGCTCATCTTCAACAGTACGTCACCTGGAATGGTTTCCCATAGAAGAACACGGCCTGTAGTGGTATCATAAATCACATCATC
>DATFIL010000098.1:0-8883 GCA_035270145.1 Desulfobacter sp.
CTGGCGCCAGACCAGGTCTTTGTTTAACCCCAGTTCAAGGCCGAGTTTTCTGACTTCATCCTTGAAAAGAAGCTGCAGGGGCTCAATAAGCTTTAATTTCATTTTTTCAGGCAGCCCCCCGACATTATGGTGGGATTTTATAATGGATGTGGGTCCGCCAAATGCGGATTTGGACTCAATGATATCAGGGTACAGGGTTCCCTGACCGAGAAAGGCAGCCCCTTCAATTTTTGAGGCTTCCTCGTCAAACACCTCGATAAAGGTATTTCCGATTTTTTTTCTTTTTTCCTCAGGGTCTGTGACATTGTTCAGGGCATCAAGGAATTTTTTCTGCGCATCCACGAATTTGATATTCATATCCAGGTGTTTTAACAGGCTTTTTTCAAGGCTTTGTTTTTCGTTTTTTCTTAACACCCCGTTGTCAACAAATATGCAGTGGAGATTTTTACCAATGGCCTTGTGGATGAGCATGGCAGCCACAGAGGAGTCAACCCCTCCGGAAAGGCCCATGATTACTTTTTTATCCTGAACTGCCTGCTTGATCTGGTCAATGGCTTCGCTGGCAAAGGATTCCATTGTCCAGTTTTTTCTGCACTGGCATACATCCCTGAGAAAATTTTTGATCATTTCCCGGCCGTTTTCCGTGTGCTCAACTTCAGGGTGGAACTGAAGTCCGAAAAACTGATTTTTGAAATCAGCAACGGCTGCAATTTCAGTGTTTTCAGTGGAAGCTGTGACTTCAAATCCACCAGGAAGGGTTAAGGTTGAGTCGCCGTGGCTCATCCAGCAGTGAATTCTGTTTTCCATACCTTTAAATAAAAGTTTTTTATTTTTTATTTGCAGATCTGCAAACCCATATTCCCGTTTGTCTGATCTTTCTATGCTGCCGCCAAGGGCGTGAACCATGAACTGCATGCCGTAGCAGATTCCCAGGATGGGTATGCCAAGGGTGAAGACCCCTGTATCTATTGAGGGGCTGTTTTTTTCGTATATACTTGACGGGCCGCCTGACAGAATAATGCCTTCAGGGTTCATTCTTTTTATTGTGTTCAGGTCAATACCTGCGGGCTCTACCTGGCAGTAAATTTCATTTTCCCTGACACGTCTTGCTATGAGCTGGTTAAATTGTGAGCCGAAATCAATAATAAGTATCATTTCAGTAAAAAGCCTTTTAAAAAGTTTATTTTGAGATGTCTGAGTTCAGGGTCTCTGCATGAAGGTTATTTTGTTATGATTTATGGAGATAAAGCGTAAATTTACACTATATATACTTTTTTTAGGGGTAAAAAATCAAGTTGTTTTTCATGAGATGATTGCTAAATCATTCATATTGTGCTTTTATATCTGGGGTAGAGCAATAGACTGACGACCATGGGCGGCAGACTCACAGCAAAAAAAACGCTTATATTGAATCAATATTTACAGGAGACGTATATGTACGAATCAAGTGATCTCAGAAAGGGGTTGAAAATTGAAATGGACAATGACCCCTTTGTGGTTGTGGATTTTCAGTTTAAAAAACCTGGAAAGGGGCAGTCCCTTTATAAATGCAAGCTTAAAAACATGATTACCGGCGCTCAGTTTGAAAAAACCTTCCGGTCAGGGGATAAATTCAATAAGGCCGATCTTGAGGAACAGGAGATGGAGTATCTTTATGCAGAGCCTGGAAGCTATTGCTTTATGAACACCACCACCTATGCCCAGGAGTTTCTCTCAAAGGAACAGGTCGGTGATGCGGTTGATCTTCTGGTTGAAAATACGGTGTGCACGGTTCTTTTTTTTGGAGAGCGGGCCATTGGACTTACCCTGCCGAATTTTGTAAACCTGAGGGTAACAAAGTCTGAACCCTGGGCAAAAGGAGATACTGCAACAGGCAGTACCAAACCGGCCACTCTGGAGACCGGGTTTGAAATCCAGGTACCCCCTTTTGTGGACGAGGGGCAGATGGTGAAAATTGACACCAGAACCCGGGAGTATGTGGAACGGGTGTCTGAATAAATTTTAACCAGGGATGGATTTGATTCATTACTTCTTGGAGAGCAAAGCAACCGTCAGAAGTGGAAGGGGCGCTGTGATAAGAAAAATTCTCATCGTTGATGATGATGAAAATATGCTCAATATCCTTGTGAGATTTTTTTCCATTAAAGGCTATGCCTGTCTGGAGGCAGACAGCGGTGAAACCGCCTGGAAAATTATTCAACAGGATGAGGTGGATCTGGTTATATCAGATATTTATATGGGCGGTATAAACGGGATTGATCTCATGCAGCAGGTGAAAAACAGGTTCCCGGAGCTTGATTTTATAATAATGACAGGATATTCAGCAGAATACTCCTATAGTGACATCATCAACGCGGGTGCCACTGATTATGTGAACAAACCCTTTTCAACAGCCGAGGTCTTTGCAAGAATTGAGAGAATTGAGCGGGAAAAAAGAATTCTGGCTGACTTAAAAACCAGTAATGAACAGCTGGCCCATGCCATGGAAAAATCTAAAATTCTTACACAAAGGGCCAATGCCGCTTCAAAAGCCAAAACGGATTTTCTGGCCAGGATGAGCCATGAAATAAGAACACCCCTTAATGGAATAATCGGGTATACAGATCTGCTTTCTGATACAAGGCTTACTGATGAACAGCAGGGGTTTCTCACTAATACAAAGAACAGCTGTCAGGTCCTTTTGTCCATTGTCAATGATATTCTTGATTTTTCAAAAGTCGAAGCCGGTGAACTGGTCCTTGAAACCATAGATTTTGATCCTGAGGTTTTATGTTTTGAAGTTCTGGAAATGGTGCGGTCAAAAATAGATGAAACCCAGGTTGAGCTGGCATGCCATATATCAGATGCTGTTCCTGCCAGTGTCAGGGGAGATCCGCACAGGGTCCGGCAGCTGTTGTTGAATTTGCTGGGAAATTCAGCCAAATTTACATCTAAAGGGAAAATTGAACTCTGCCTGGACGCAGAAAATGAAAGAAACAATGATATTGATCTTCAATTGTCAGTTTGTGATACAGGCGTGGGGATATCCAGGAACAAGATAAATGAGCTGTTCAAACCCTTTGTTCAGTCTGATGAAACCACCACAAGGCAATATGGCGGTACCGGGCTTGGCCTTGCCATCTGCAGAAGAATTATTGAGAAAATGAAAGGACGCGTAAGCGTTGAAAGCCAGCCTGGAAAAGGAAGTCGGTTCAGCTTTAAGATACCCGTTAAAAAAGGGGAAACAACCGGAAAAGAGGTTGTCCGGCCTGCTGTTCTTTCCGGGAAAAAAGCGTTTTTCCTTGCCAGGGACGATTCCCTGATTGATATTTTAAAGCATGCATTTCCCAGGGAGGGCATAACAGTGGACTATTGCTGCATATCCCCTTATCCTCCAGCGGCACCCGGTGAATTATCAGATGATCCTGATGCCGGCAAACTCATGTCCTTTTTCAAAAAAAATCCCCTGAAAAACTATGATATCGGCATTATTGACGGGGGAAGCCGGGACATGGAATCAACCATTGAAATTGGCAGACAGATCAGAAAGATCGCTTTATCCTCTCTCCAGGCACGGCCTGTTCCCCTTATGGCCTGTGTTCTCCCCGTTCCCGGAGGGTTTGAGCAGTTAAAAAAAGAGGGCTTTCATGGTTTTCTGGTAAAACCTGTGCAGAAAAAAAAGTTTTTTACCATGATTGCCGCCATTCTGGGTAATAACAGCCAGGAATCCAAAACAGGTGAGATAAAACCAATAACATCACATTCCATGAGAGAAGATTTTAAAAGGTCCGTATCCATTCTTCTGGCTGAGGACAATCCTGTTAATCAGAAGATGACAGAACTTTTTCTGACAAAGGCCGGATATTGTACTGAAACGGCAGATAACGGGCTTGAGGCGTTTAATATATACGCCGGCTCCCCTTTAAAATTTGATCTGATTTTTATGGATATCAATATGCCGGATATGGATGGGTTTGAAGCTACCCGCAGAATTCGACAGGAAGAGGAAAATATGGGGGTAAACCGGCGTGTGCCGATTATTGCCCTGACAGCCAATGTGCTGGAGGAATTTGAAAACAAATGCCTGAAGGCGGGTATGGATGCGTTTCTTGCCAAGCCTGTTAAACGCGAAGATGTTTTCAGGGCGGTTAAAACCTGGGCTGTCAGCAGTTAACATCTGTGTTATAGGAGCGGGTTGATAAGATGCCTTTTTGTCAAATGTCACCCGCTTTTTTCACTTTGTATGGGACTGAATGAATTTACCGATTTCTGCCACAGCCGCTCTGCCCTGGACCAGGAATTTTGAAAAGAAATGCCAGACATGGAACATATCCGGCCATATGTCAAGGGTTACCTTAACCCCGGCGTTTTCTGCCTTTTCTGCCAGGTGAACGGCATCGTCCATTAACACCTCCAGGGAGCCGGCCTGCACCAGTAAGGGGCACAGCCCTTCAAAATCACCGTTGGCAGGGGACACCAGATAATGGTCAAGGTTTTTTCCGCCTGTATATAATCGTGATGCATGAAACAGCATGTGCTGGTTGATCATGGGGTCTTTTTTCTGGTGTTCCCTGCGGGATGGGTTTTTGCAGGTAAGATCCGTCCATGGGGAGATCAGGGCTGCAGCGCAGGGCATGGGCAGTTTCTTTTCTTTAATTTTCAGCAGAAGTGAAAGGGCAAGCCCGCCCCCGGCAGAATCACCGCCAAGACATATTTTATCTGATGGAAATCCGTGGTTGAGAAGCCATTCATAGGCTGTTAACGCATCATTCAGCCCTGCCGGGAAGGGATGTTCCGGTGCCAGCCTGTATTCTATTATTAAAGCGCTGACCTTTGACGCTTTGGCTATTCCTGCGGCAAGATTTTTGTGGGAGTTTATGGAACCGGCAATAAACCCGCCACCGTGCAGGTACAGCATGACATTGTCTTTTCTGATATGTTCCGGATATATCCATGCCCCAGGAATGTGATTGATATAAATTTTTTTTAATTCTGGTTCAGTATCTGTTTTTAACGCACAGCCACTGGTGTCAAGAATTTTTCTGTATTTTTCTATACCAGTTGATGTAAAATCAGGGGAGGATCTAAGTTTTTTGAGAATGGCAGCGAGGATTTGTGATTTCATTTCATCAATTCTTCATGTTTTGTTGTATCCGTCAGGACATGATGCGTATCAGTTTAAAAAAAAGAGCCCAAAGAATGTTTAACTTCTTTGGGCTCTTTTTACAATAATTTAAATAAAAATGTCGGCTATGGACAGATTTATTTAATTTGTTTTATTATTTAAATCCAAGGCTTTCCCACTGGCAGTTTTATGCCCACTTCACCCAGGATAACAGCTGCCATCATATACCATGCCGTGCATGCGCAGACAATCAGATCCCATGCTGCAAAGGTGCCCAGCGCGGATGATCCGGCCAGCTCCTTAAAGTCAAGGCCGATGAATCCAATGAGAAGGGTGAGAAATAAAAAGGAAAGGGCGCTGTTGTGTTTCATTGCGGCAATAAACATGATTGCCGTATATATTGTCCAGCAGACCAGGAACCAGCCAAGTCCATGGGCTGTAAATTTCAAAGTCACGTTGTTTGACACCCATTCTGGGTTGTGTCCTGCGATAACATAGCCGCAGAGGGCGATCCAGAACGCACCATAGGAGACAAAAGCTGAAAAACCGAAATTGTTGCCAAGCTTGTACTCGTGATATCCTGCGATGAGCTGAGCCAGACCACCGTAAAACATACCGATCCAGAGTACCGGGCCCAGTTCAACCCATCCGAGGTTATGGATCTGGAGGATAAACGTGGTCATGGCAAAACCGCCAAGACCTATTGCTGCTGGATTACATAGTTTTACTTCGTTACTCATTTTCAATCTCCTTAAATTAAAATTTGGTTGTTATTCAGAAGAAAAGGAGTGAAAAAAAATTGCTCCCCTCTTCACAAAGGCCTTTTCAAAACATTTCACTACCGGCTGTTCTTTTCCATCTCCTGAATGATTTCAACAACTTCCGGGTTTGCCAGGGTCATGACATTGCCCACATCTCCCTGGTTGGAGATGGCTCCAAGAACCCGTCTCATGATCTTGCCGGACCGGGTCTTGGGCATGTCCGGTACAATCCAGACTTTTCTGGGTTTTGCGATTTTGCCGATCTGTGCGCATACAGTATCGGAAATTTTCTTTGACAGTTCATCGGATGCCTCAAACCCCGGTTTCAGAGACACGTATAAATCAGGTTCCTTGCCTTTGATTTCATGGGCCACTGGAACAACAGCAGCTTCTGCAACTTCATCGGCGACCAGGGCAGCGGATTCAATTTCCTTGGTGCCGAGACGGTGTCCTGACACATTGATAACATCATCGATTCGGCCCAGGATTCTATAGTAGCCGTCTTCCGCCCTGACTGCGGCATCCCCGGCAAGATAGGGCCAGTCTCTCCAGTCTTTGCTGTCCGGATTTTTGCAGTATCTGGCAAAATAGGTGTCAACAAACCGGTCACGGTCTCCCCAGATGGTCTGGAACATTCCCGGCCAGGGGTTCTGGATGCAGATATTGCCTGCAATGCCCGGTTTGGTAACTTCATTGCCCTCATCATCAAAGATAATGGGATGGATACCGGGTACGCCGGGACCTGCACTTCCCGGCTTCATGGGCTTAATGCCGGGCACGGTGCTGCAGAGAAAGCCGCCGTTTTCCGTCTGCCACCAGGTATCCACGATAATGGCCTCGCCTTTACCGACTGAAGCTTCGTACCACCGCCATACTTCAGGTTCAATGGGTTCGCCAACCGTTGTCATGTGTTTAAAATGGTAGGTGTATTTGGCTGGCTCGTCCGGTCCGACTTTTCTTAAAGCCCTGATGGCCGTGGGGGCGGTATGGAAAATATTCACATCCAGTTCCTGGGCGATTCTCCATGACCGGCCTGCATCCGGATAGGTGGGTACCCCTTCATAAATCACCGATGATGCACACAGGGCCAGGGGACCGTAAACAATAAAGGAGTGGCCGGTGATCCACCCGATATCCGCCATGCACCAGTACACATCTTCGGGGTGGATATCCTGGATGTATTTGGACATGGCCGTTACATAGGACAGATACCCGCCGGTACTGTGCTGGCAGCCCTTGGGTTTGCCGGTGGTGCCGCTGGTATACATTAAAAACAAGGGATCTTCAGACAGCATTTTTTCCGGTTCAATCCGTCTGCCGTAATAATCCTTGAGCACGTCATTTACAATGTAGTCCCGTCCTTCCACCAGGGGGGTTTCTGAGGAGTATTTTCCCGGATACCGCTGCCAGACCAGCACTTTATCAACCACCTGTCCGTTGTCCTTGGCAATTTTAACGGCTTCATCTGTATTGATCTTGTGGTTCAGCAGTTTACCCGCCCTTGAATAAGCGTCCATGGCAATTAATACCCTGGACTGGGAGTCAACAATCCTGTCCGCACTGGCACTGGCTGAAAATCCGCCGAAAACCACCGAGTGAATAACCCCGATTCTGGCGCAGGCCAGCATGGTAATGGCCAGTTCCCCTGTCATGGGCATGTGGATGGTGACCCTGTCGCCTCTTTTTAACCCTGCAAAATCCCTGAGTAATGCGGCAAACTCATTTACCCGGACATAGAGTTCCTGGTAGGTGATATGCTCAATCTTTTCTTCTTCCAGTTCCGGAACAAAATGAATGGCGGTTTTGTTTTTGTTTTTTTCAAGATGACGGTCAATACAGTTGTAACTGGCATTGATCAGACCGCCCTTGAACCATTTAAAACAGGGAGCATCACTGGTATCCAGCACTTCATCCCAGTACTTGTACCAGGTGAGCATTTCTGCGAATTCAGTGTAGCAGTCCGGGAAATTGTCAAGACTGAATCTGTCGTAGATGGCCGGGTCTGTTACATTGGCCTGACCAATGAATTTTGGAGACGGATAGTAGTAATCCTCTTCCTGCCAGTGAACCGCAATCTGAGCTTCAGTGGTTTCTTCTACATGTCTTTCACTCATTTTTACCTCCTTGGTATATTTAAAGGGTTTGCTGCATTTGTTTTCAAACGTATTTTTTACCACCTCCTTTTAAATAAATGTGTTGAGGCCAGGTTTCAATGATTCCACTGTCAAAACACATTGAGACCTTGAAAAGCGGTGCAAAACAAGTTCCAGGCGCAAATCAGGTAACAGTCATTTAAAGGCGAAAATTTTCTCTCAACAAAGTGTAACACAGGTAAAAACAGTATTTTATTTTACAGTTTTGGCTAAAATCCAGGTGCAGAAAATATAACAACGACGTATGCATAAAGTTCAAAAGAAAAATGGCAAAATAAGCAGTGAATCTAATTTATATCGTAGTTGCGACTATAGAAAAGGAATTTTATTTAGTCAATACT
Source organism: Desulfobacter sp. (assembly GCA_035270145.1). GTDB lineage: Bacteria > Desulfobacterota > Desulfobacteria > Desulfobacterales > Desulfobacteraceae > Desulfobacter. The sequence goes on from DATFIL010000098.1 coordinate 8,360, forward strand.
TTTTTAAAAAAAATTTAATTTTTTATATTTTGTAAGGAAATGGTAACAATTTAGAACCTGGTGAATTATTTCACATCTAATATTTGATGATCAGTCAGGAACGAAAACCTAAGAGGTACCCTGCCAGGATAAAAAATGGGGATAACAAAGATGGGGAGGATTTATCCCAGCATGAAAGCAAATATTTTTTGCACAATGGGATTTAATGTGGTGCTGAAAAAAGACAGGTCATTGATTCGCATCAGAGCCAGAACTGCGACAAAAACAGATGACACGGCAATGGAAAAATACTTTGCCGTTTTTTTGGTTTTTATTTTTTCAGGAATGACAAGCCCAATGATACTGGCCCCGGCCAAGGGGGGGACGGGCAGTATATTGAAAACAAAAACCATGATATTAACCGCCACCACAAGGGAAAACACCTGATCTGCTACCCCGAATTGGGTTAGAACAAAAGAAATGCTGCCGGCAATGCAGGCCAGGAGAAAATTGGCAAAAGCGCCGCCGCATTTGACCAGTAGCCG
>DATFIL010000099.1:0-2046 GCA_035270145.1 Desulfobacter sp.
TTACAGCCAAAGCCGTGGCCTTTAAAGAGGCGTTGTCGCCCGGGTTCACGGAATATCAGAAACAGGTGGTTAAAAATGCCGCTGTGCTGGCAAAAGTCCTCATGGAAAGGGGTTACAAGCTGGTGTCCAATGGTACGGACAACCACATGGTCCTCGTGGATTTTTCCGGACGGGATATCACCGGAAAAGATGCGGAAGAGCGCCTGGGAAGGGCAAATATTACGGTGAACAAAAATACCGTACCCAATGAAAAACGAAGCCCCTTTGTTACCTCGGGTGTACGTATCGGTGTACCGTTGGTCACTTCCCGGGGTATGAATGAAGATGCTGTGGGTGCTGTCGCCGGATTTATTTGCGATGTGCTGGATGACGAGGCCAATGTACCGGGTGTTGCCGCCAAGGTCGAAGAACTATGCACCCGATATCCTTTATATGGGGACGCCGGCTGTTGATGATGCCCCCTGTTCCTCCGGATTCAGCAAGCGATACGGGTGATGATCGTCCCTCCTGGAATGAATATTTTATGGCCATCACAGACCTTGTGGCCTCCAGGTCCACCTGTCTTCGGCGAAAAGTCGGTGCAGTGCTGGTCAAGGATAAACGCATTTTATGTTCGGGCTATAACGGCGCACCGTCCCAGGTTCCCCATTGTAGAGAGACCGGCTGCCTGCGGGAACAGCGCAAGGTGCCTTCCGGGGAAAAGCACGAGCTTTGCCGGGGCGTTCATGCGGAACAGAATGTGATCATCCAGGCGGCTTATCACGGAATATCTGTTGCCGGTGCCGATTTGTACTGCACCACCCGGCCCTGTTCCATCTGCGCTAAGATGATTATAAACGCGGGGATTAAAAGCGTGTACTTTAAGACGGGGTACGAAGATCCCCTTTCCCTGGAGATGTTTGCCCAGGCTGGGGTGGAACTGATCCGGCTTTGATTAATCAAAGAGGTTGATATGAAGTGCCCCTATTGTGCTAACTCGAACACCAGAGTGGTGGATTCACGGCCGGGCAAAATCGAGTTCGAGGTCCGGCGCAGAAGAGAGTGCCAGGCGTGCGGCTGGCGCTTCACGACCTATGAACGTGTGGAACAGGTCCCTGTCATGATCGTTAAAAAAGACAACCGCCGGGAGGCGTTTGACAGGGAAAAAGTGATGCGTGGCATCCAGAAAGCCTGTGAAAAAAGAGCCATCAGCGTTAACCAGATCGAACAGATCGTGGATGAGATTGAACAGGACCTGCGGGAAAGCCGGGACCGGGAAGTGTTATCCAAAGTGGTGGGAGAAAAAATCATGAATGCCCTCAAGAATCTGGATGATGTGGCCTATGTTCGGTTCGCTTCCGTGTACCGGGAGTTCAAGGATGTGACGGATTTTATCCAGGAACTTGAAAGTCTGATTCATAAAGAGCACAGGTCCGACGATGCCGATCCGGGTATGGAAGGCCCTGTCAAAACTGATGACTGATTCAGACTGTATGGCCAGGGCTTTGGCGCTTGCAGCCCGGGGAAAAGGGTATACCTCTCCCAATCCCTGTGTGGGTGCCATGGTGGTAAAGGACGGTCAGATTATTGGCCAGGGCTTTCACGCCAAAGCAGGTGGTCCCCATGCCGAGGTGGTGGCCATTGATGATGCTGCAGCAAGGACCCCTGAAAAATTGGCCGGTGCCACGATCTACGTTACCCTGGAACCCTGCAACCATTTCGGAAAAACCCCGCCATGCACCCATAAAATTCTCAACGCAGGTATCGGCCGGGTTGTTGTGGCCTGCAAAGACCCCAACCCCAATGTTGCGGGGGGCGGAATTGATTTTTTAAGGGAAAAGGGTCTTGAGGTTGTCTCAGGGGTTATGGCGCAAGCGGCCTTGACCCTGATCGAAGACTTTGTCTGGAATGTCCACAATAAAAATACGCCGTTTGTTACCTTAAAATGTGCTGCCACGCTTGACGGATATATTGCCACCCGAACCGGGGATTCCCGGTGGATCACCTCCGGCGCATCCCGAAACTTCGGCCACGAACTACGCCACCAAAACGATGCCATTCTGATTG
>DATFIL010000100.1:0-3246 GCA_035270145.1 Desulfobacter sp.
ATTGAAGAACTTGAGCTTGTGGTTAGTATGACCACGTTTGAGCTTTAGATAACTAAGTTATTCGTGAGAATGCTATCAGGATCGAAAACAATGGATATTTCGATCCTGATAGCGATGTTATAACAGTAGGCAAAATTCGAGCGCATTCCGCCCCCGAAAAGAATGCAACCTTTAAGTGTAACTCAATAAGTTGTTCAATTACTTTCTTGGTTTGTTGCGGGCCCAGAATCTGCCGTCACAATAATACGCTTTAAACGGTCATATCTCGAGAATAATTTTACCGACGTGCGTTGCGCTTTCCATAAGCCGATGGGCTTCTGCAGCCTGCTCCAGGGGAAATATTTTGTGGACAGCCGGTTTTATTTTTCCCGCCTCAATAAGCGGCCATACCTTCTCCCTGAGCTGTGCCGCAATTTCAGATTTGGAGGCATCCGGACGGCTGCGCAAGGTGGAGCCCGTGAAAAGGAGACGTTTCAGCATGATGGGCATCAGATTGATCTCGACTTTGGAGCCCTTGTTAAATGCAATCTGAACGATGCGTCCATCCGGCGCCGCCGCCTTGATATTGCGTGCAATGTAGTCTCCTCCGACAATATCGAGAATGACATTGGCACCCTTGACTTCATCTCTAACAACTTCAACAAAATCTTCCGTGTTGTAGTCAATAACCCGATCGGCACCGAAACCTTTGCAGGCTTCACATCGTTCTGCAGGGCTGTCGGTGGCATACACCTTTGCGCCGAAAGCTTTTGCAAGCATGATGGCCGTTGAGCCGATACCGCCGGAACCGCCATGGACAAGAAAGATTTCCCCTTCTTTGAGTCCGGCCCCCATGAATATATTGCTCCAAACCGTGAAGAACGTCTCGGGAATTCCCGCGGCTTCCACCAAACTCAAGCCTTTTGGAATCGGCAGGCAATGGGGCGCCAGAACGGCACAATACTCGGCATAACCGCCGCCGTTGGTCAGGGCACAGGCTTGGTCTCCCACAGACCAATCGTTGACATCGCTGCCGACGGCAACAATGGTTCCTGCGATCTCCAGCCCCAGAAGGTCCGATGCGCCCTTTGGCGGGGGATAATGCCCTCTACGCTGAACTATATCGGGCCCGTTTATACCCGTGGCCGCCACCTTGATCAGCACCTCGTCCGGTTTCGGCTGGGGCAAAGGCCTGGTTCCCACAGAAAGGGCCTCGGGACCGCCCGGTTCGGTAATTTCAATCACTTTCATCTGTTCCGGTAATGTGGATGTCATCGCTGATTTCCTCCATCGTAAATGATTATGAATTTACGTCCATTAAATATCGTCAGGGTTTTTGTAAAAGTTACTTAGGATTAAAATTCTTCCGTTCACACTATAATTTAACTTAAGTATCAGGTCAAATCATAAAAAGCTGAGCAGACCAACTCATGCTTTCTGAGCAATTTGCTTTCAGATGCATGAATATCAGAAGATAAAAAATCTCTCCAGGGTGTATTGACAAGTAATGTCATTGCAGATGGCATTTTGCGTTAGGCCCATGGGCCTTAAACCACTATATCATTCCGGCAATCTCTTTTCCGTAGGCCTGGGCTGTTTCAACGCCGTCTTCGACCCAGGACGCTTTGATCATCAAAGGACTGGATGCTGTTCTCATTTTAAAAATATAGGTCATTGTGTCAAATATTCTTTTATTGGCCTCTCCGCTCCATCCATATGCACCAAAGGCACCGCCCGGCTTGCCTTTGAGCTGTGCGCTTTCAGCTATGAATAAAACTTGTTTCATGGAAGGCAGCATTTCCCCGTGATAGGTAGGGGAACCAAAGATATAGGCATCAAATCCTGCTAAATCGTCTTCATTATTTATCTGTTTAGCGGTTTTAACTTCCACCTGGTGCCCTGACTGACGAGCGCCCTCTGCGATTAATTCAGCAATTCCCTTTGTTTCATTTGCTTTGGATGAATACACAATTAATATGGTTCCCATTTTTTTATCCCTGTTTAATTTGAATTTACTTGAATTTCATTGTTGAAATTTTTATTACAATTATGTTGACCGTTATTTTAGCATGGGTTGCATAATCAAAAACCATAATACTCGATAATGCAGTTTTTTTAAATTTGTCCAACGCCGAAGTTGGGCAAATTCCCTAAAAACTGGACCATTGAGTAATAAAGTAATATAAATTCATGATAGAGCCAAGAAAAATTAAACTTTATGCTCGCTTATGATAACGCCTACTTTGCAGTAAATTCGGTCGAGTATGTTGGAAAAATTTTTCCAAAGGACAGAAGCGAGGTGGTTATTTTTTATGTTGAAACAAAAATTCCGATAATAAATATTTATTTATTTTAAGTTTGGGGCTTGATAAAAATTAAAAAATTTGGAATCCTAACTTTTTTATTATGGACTTTTTTTAGGGATGCTGGCTTTTTAGGTGTTGTATAGGTAGATCAGAAACAAGGTGTACAGGAATTTATGGGTTTATTTAAATTAAAGGGGTTTCCGGGAAGCGGCAGTTTTCCCCATGGGATTCACCCACCGGATAATAAGGCGTTGTCCGTCAACATGGCTGTTGAAGTGATGGAAACACCCCGAACGGTGACGTTACCGCTGCTTCAGCATCTTGGCGTGCCCTGCAAGCAGATTGTCAAGTCCGGGGAAACGGTTAGTTACGGGCAGATGGTGGGTAAGGGAGAAGCCTTTGTTTCCGCCTCACTTCACGCGCCAATTGCCGGAAAAGTTAAAAGAAATACAATGGTGACCCTGCCCAACGGCAGGCATCTTGACGCCATCACCATCCAGGCAGAAGGGGAGCAGATCCCCCCGGAAAGAATCTGGGAAGAGGTAAAATTTACAGAATGGCTCAGGCCCATGGACAGCTTTTCCGATTATGAGCCCATGGACATTGTGAAAAAAATTCAGTCGTCCGGCATCGTGGGGTTAGGCGGGGCAGCGTTCCCCACCCATGTCAAGGTGATGCCCAATGATACCCGGGTGATTGATACCTTAATCGTGAACGGGTGTGAGTGTGAACCATACTTAACCTGTGATTACCGGCTTATGGTCGAGGCGCCTGAGGCCATCGTGGCCGGCGCACTTCTGGCGGGCAGGGCGGTTTCAGCCAGGGAAATTGTCATTTGTGTTGAGGACAACAAACCCGAGGCAATAAGACGCCTTCAAGATGCAGCCCGGCAGACTGTGGCACAGATTGTCGTGCTTAAGACCAAATATCCCCAGGGCAGTGAAAAACATCTTGTAAAAGC
>DATFIL010000101.1:0-4343 GCA_035270145.1 Desulfobacter sp.
AAATATTAAAATCAGGTGAGTCGCCACCGTGAGCACCCAAAGGGATTTAAAAGAAGGGTATGAATGAAACGCAAATATTTTGTGATAGGCATCTATCAATCTAAAGGCCGGATTGTACATTATAATTCTTTGTACCGGGTCAGGAAGGATATCAACAATATAAACAATGGGTGTAAACCAGAACCACAACTGTAAAATCACCCCTGTAATTTGACTCACATCACGGATAAAAACATTTAAAACCGCTGCAAATAAACCAAGTCCCAGCGCCAGCAACTGTTGGAGGTAATACAAAAACGGAAGCAGCCATAACGACCGGTGAAATTCATAACCGGTACATAACAGGATCAGAAAAAAAACCAGCATGGATATGACATAGGTAATGGTTTCGGACAGGTTAATATGCACAAGCAGGGCCGAAAACGACGTATTCACCTTTGTAATAATATGTTTTTTTGCCGGAAACACCGATGCGCAACGATTTATTGTTTGTGAAAACGCCAACCAGGGAATAAGTCCTGCCGCAAGATAAATACCATAGGAATTCATCTCGGAGGTACCGGGAAGACGCGCCCCCATAAGCTTGCCGAAAATCACAATATAAATAAAAAGATTAATCATGGGCCAGATAATGGCCCACATAGACCCTAAAACCGATCCTGCAAACCGCTCTGCAAAATCGCGACGGGTGATCTCTATAATATATGACAGATTCAGGCTTGACATGCCCGACCCTTGACGCCCAGCGACCTATTCATCGTAATTGCACACTTTAAAGCCCTCTTTTTTGCAAAGGGCGTCCCTGTCGGCCTCTTTCATGTCATAAGAGACCATCTCTTTTACCATATCCTCAAAAGAAATACGGGGCTGCCAGCCCAGTTCTGATTTTGCCTTGGCAGGGTCTCCCAACAGGGTTTCAACCTCAGCAGGCCTGAAATACATGGGATCAACCCTGACAATCACATCCCCGGGGCTTAAATCATTAGCACCGCCTCCGGCGTTGTGTGGGTCTACGGCCTCAACAATACCTTGCTCATCCACCCCGGTTCCGTCCCATGCCAGTGTAATGCCCAGATGTGCGGCGGCAATTTCAACAAATTGCCTTACAGAATGCTGAACACCGGTGGCAATGACAAAATCATCGGGTTTTTCCTGTTGAAGCATGAGCCACTGCATTTCCACATAATCCTTTGCATGTCCCCAGTCCCTTTTTGCATCCAGGTTACCAAGGTAAAGACATTTTTTGAGCCCAAGGGCAATCCTTGCCAGCGCTCGCGTAATTTTGCGGGTGACAAAGGTTTCGCCCCTCAAAGGGGATTCATGATTGAACAGGATGCCGTTGCAGGCATACATGCCGTAGGCTTCCCTGTAATTGACCACAATCCAGTAGGCATACAGTTTTGCCACGGCATAGGGGGATCTGGGATGAAACGGGGTGTTCTCGGTCTGGGGAAACTGTTGCACCTTTCCGTAAAGTTCGGAGGTGGAGGCCTGGTAAAACCGGCATTTTTCGTGAAGACCAAGTATTTTAAGCGCTTCAAGCATGCGCAAGGTTCCAAGGGCATCGGTGTCGGCCGTATACTCAGGCGCCTCAAAGGAAACCGCCACATGGGACTGGGCAGCAAGGTTATATACCTCGTCAGGCTGAATGCGCTGCACCAGCTTAATCAGATTGGAAGAATCGGTCATGTCCCCGTAATGGAGTATAAGCCGCCTGTTTTTTAGGTGCTGTTCCTGGTAAAGATGATCAATTCTGTGGGTGTTGAAAGAGGACGCACGCCTTTTTATGCCGTGTACCACATACCCTTTGCCAATCAAAAATTCAGTAAGGTAAGCCCCATCCTGTCCGGTAATACCGGTAATTAACGCTTTTTTCATTTATTTATAATCCTAATTACGTCAGACAACGCTTGAATGCTATTACTTGATGATCGCGTATTAATCTATTGGTGCGCTCCGATGTTCAGTTCCGCTTCAACCATCATCCTTGCCACATCATATCCGGTGAACTCAGCTTTCCATCCCAGCCGCTCTTCGGCCTTTTGGGGATTGGCACGGATGGTCGCAATATCAGAAGGACGTAAGAACCGTTGATCCGTTGTAACATATTTCTTCCAGTCCAGATTAAGCCGTTGGAAAACAGCGCAGATAAAATCTTCCAGACTTATGGTGGTGCCCGTGGCAATAATATAATCGTCCGGCGTTTCCTGCTGGAGCATTTTCCACATGGCCACCACATATTCAGGCGCCCAGCCCCAGTCCCGTTCAATGGCAATATTGCCCAGGACCAGTTCGCTGCATTGGCCCTCAGCAATGCGGCAAGCCGTTTTCACAATTTTTTGTGTGACAAACTGTGCAGGCCTCAGGTGGGATTCATGGTTGAACAAGAGTCCTGTGCAGGCAAAGGTACCATAGGCATCACGATAACTTGCCACCTGCCAGAATGCAGAAGCTTTGGCAACCCCATAGGGGCTGGTGGGATTAAACGGGGTATCCTCGGTGGCGGCCCGGTCCTTTATATTTCCAAAACAGTCACCTGACCCGGCATTATACAGCTTCACAGGCAAATTAAGTGTCCGGACCACTTCAAGAAGATTCAATGTACCAATGCTGATCCCCTCAAAGGTCTCTACAGGGTTTTTAAAAGAGTGGGAGACGGAACTCTGCCCTGCCAGATTGTAAATTTCATCGGGTTTATATTCCCGAATAATCCGCTTCACATGTTCAAAACGGCCAATTGAAGAAGCAACCAACTCAATCCTGTGTTTTATATTCAGCCGATCAAGATTATTTAAACATGCATTCCCGGTATTTCGACACACCCCGATCACCCGGTATTTTTTTTCCAGCAGCAACCGGGACAAAAAAGCGCCGTCTTGCCCTGAAACCCCAAATATAACAGCGGTTTTCATCACCTACCCTAAATAATATATCCCCTGTAACATCATTATGTTCAAAAACCCTCAATTAATGAAAAGATAAGGATATCAGCGCAACAAATGCCGATGTAAAAGTGGGTTTATATATCAACCATCAGGTTTCAACGCAAGTCTTATCATAAGACAACAACATCACTTAATGAATCATCCAAATCCACGATGCCCTGCAATTTTATAATTAAATCCGTGTCGTCTGTAAACGTGGCCGCAGCATTCATATCCTGCACGATATAGGTATCATCTTCAAAGACAAACCACGAAATTTCGGTATTCACACTGCCATCCGCGGTGGCAGCAAGATCTGCCGCATCATTTAATGTCGATTCCGCTGTAACATCTATGGCCGTATCATTGATCACTGCATCCCCCGTATCAACTAAAACAAGATAATCTTCAAGTGCAAAATCAATGACGCTGTCATATCCGAGCAAATTGCTGTCTCCTGCCTGGAAAATAAATTGATCACTGCCGGTACCACCACTGAGGCTGTCACTGCCTGCGCCCCCTTGAAGGCGGTCATTGTCATATTCCCCCAATAAGGTATCATCCCCGGAACCGCCGAAAATAACGTCAGCACCACTGTTGCCGAATAGGGAATCCGCTCCGCTCCCTCCGTATAGCGTGTCGTTGCCGACCATTCCGTCAATGAGATCATCCCCGTCACGCCCATAAGCGGTATCATTGTCTTCTCCGCAATAAATGATGTCGTTGCTGCTGCCGCCATAAAGGATATCGTTTCCCGCCCCACCGTCAATGATGCTCACACCGTCACCCCCATGAATGCTGTCATCTCCGGCATTGCCATATAACGTATCGGCACCTTCGCCACCGTTGAGGACATCATCCCCGTCGCCCCCGTACAACGTATCATCTCCGGCATCCCCGTACAGATAATCATCATCAGCATCACCATACAGCAGGTCGTCATTATCACCACCATGGATCAAATCATTGCCGGCGTCTCCGTATATAACATCCTCTCCTTCATTTCCGTACATGGTATCCCCCCCGGTTCCCCCATGGAAGGTAGAGTCACCGTCTCCACCATAAATAAAATCATCACCATCACCTGCGTGTATCCACTTTTGGCCTTCGACGGCCTGAATGGTATCATTTCCGCCAAGTGCATAGATCCAGTCGGCAGTATCTCCAAGCAAACTTGTATTGTCATTGTCATCAAGCTCGATATAATTTAAATCAGACGCCGCATTGAAAAGATCCAGAGTACTTTTTGCCCTGTCAATGCTCTCAAGCGTATGGGTCACATCCGCCATGATCCGCCCGGCCAAAGAGACGTCCTCAAGCGCCAGATCAATGGCAAAGTATTGTCCGACATCATGTTTAGATTCCAGCAACGCCTTATCAGTGTCGGTGCCGCCGCTTTTGGCACCGTTAATAACTGCA